>DAOWFN010000115.1 GCA_030637945.1 Gammaproteobacteria bacterium | reverse complement strand
CGATCAACATCAACCGTTCAGGTACACGTCGTGAAGAGTTACTCACCAAACCGGATGAGTTGCAGAAGATGTGGATACTGCGTCGTTTGTTGCAGCCTATGGATGAGATCGGTGCTATCGAGTTTCTCATGGGTAAACTGCAGGCAACAAAAACCAATGATGAGTTTTTTGATTCGATGAAAGGCTAGGTTAGAAGCAACGAATTATGAAAAATTTATTTTAAAAAATACCCGCTTAGCGGGTATTTTTTTGTCAACGTTACAAGGTTTTTTTTATTTGTCAGCGTTTTCCCGGGCAATCGCGCGATGACCAATATCTGTCCGGTAGTAAACGTTGTTCCAGCTGATTTTATCGACTACCTGATAAGCGAGATCTTGCGCCTCGATTATCGAATTGCCAAGCGCTACTGCGCATAATACCCGGCCACCATTAGTCACGATATTACCGTCTTTATTCGCCGTTCCTGCGTGAAATACTTTTGTTGATGCGGTTTCGGTATTTTCTAATCCACGGATGATATCGCCTTTGTCGTAACTTTCCGGATAACCGCCAGCAGCCAGTACAATTCCGATCGAAGTGCGCTCATCCCATAGCGTTTCAGCAGTGTCTAACTTGCCATCTATTGCATCCAGACAATGTTGCACCAGGTCAGATTTTAAACGCATCATTATCGGTTGTGTTTCAGGGTCACCAAAACGGACGTTATATTCCAGCACTTTTGGAATGCCTTCATCATTGATCATTACGCCCGCATATAAAAAACCGGTAAAGCTATTGCCTTCATCGCTCATGCCTTTGACGGTTGGTTCGATGACCATCTGCATGATGCGATCATGCATTTCAGCAGTGACCACGGGTGCAGGGGAGTAAGCGCCCATGCCACCGGTATTAGGACCTTTGTCACCATTATCACGTGCCTTGTGGTCCTGTGAACTCGCCATCGGCAGGATATTTTTGCCATCGACCATGCAGATGAAGCTGGCTTCTTCGCCATATAAAAACTCTTCGATGACGACGCGTGCGCCTGCATCACCAAATTTATTTCCCGCCAGCATGTCTTTAACGGCAGTGATAGCTTCATCATTCGTCTGTGCGAGGATGACACCTTTGCCCGCGGCCAGGCCGTCAGCTTTAATAACGATCGGTGCACCATGTTCTTCTATATAAGCAATAGCAGGTTCGATTTCGGTGAAGTTGCCGTAGAACGCAGTAGGGATGCTGTGGCGCTCAAGAAAGTCTTTAGTAAATGCTTTAGAGCCTTCCAGCCGGGCGGCGGCTCTAGTGGGGCCAAATATTTTTAAATGATTATCAGTAAAAGTGTCGACGATACCGTTAACCAGTGCCGCCTCGGGACCAACGATGGTTAAATCGATACTGTTTGACCTGGCAAACTCGAGTAGAGCAGGGATGTCTTCGCCACCGATATCAATGTTTTCGATATTTTTTTCTAGAGCGGTGCCTGCATTACCGGGTGCAACGAATACCTTATCAACTAAAGGTGATTGTGCGGCTTTCCAGGCAAGCGCGTGTTCGCGTCCGCCGCCGCCTATTATTAGAACTTTCATGATGGTTTATTAAGGGTGGATTACTCTAAAGCGCGATATTTTACACCATTAGAGTAATGGTGTTTGTATGGAGCAATCGCGGAACAAGATTCCGCTCCTACAGGAGCGCTCCTGTAGGAGCGGAATCTTGTTCCGCGATTTTGGCTACTATGTATTACCTACAGCTATAGAAATACACCCACTCAACACCTGTAATATCGGCCAGTTTATCCAGCAGTATCTGCTGGGGCATCGCTTCCTTTGGAAATATGTCCGTAATTTCGATAAACAGCAGCGCGTACCCTGCCATTTTTCGCCAGTTGAATTCTCCGATACTCGAGTGGGTATGGCATTGGTCACATAAGATGCTTGTACTGGTCTTGTTTTCGTTCCAGTTTTTTACCGGTTTTTTACAGCTTGGGCAGTGTGGTGCTCTGGATTGCTTTTTACTGACAATTAATCTTGCTGAATCGTACTGATGAATATTCACATGGCAGAAATTTTCATCGTCTTTGTTCGGTACAAACTGGATAGCAGGTGAGCAGCCCATATAAGCGATGTGATCTAAAAAACGGCTACCAGTCAGATAACGGTTATCTGTTGACTGTGTATCTATCTTTTGTGAAATAAAACCGATGTCCCACAATTTGTGGATAAAGTGTGAGAACTCTTTTGTCTTGTAATCATGTTGACCGGGGATGAGATACAGTGAACATTGGTCGAATGCTGAATTCATGTGGATCCGTATGTATTAGATGGCTGCTTTTTTAATAACGACCTGATTTCTGCCTGTCTGTTTTGCTTGATATAGCGCTTCGTCAGCTTTACCAAGCAGAATTTTATCCAGACTATCGGTTATTTTTTGTGGTTGATCTTTTTGCTGTATGCCCTCTTGATGTCTTATCTGGCTAAGTGATGCCAGACCAATGGATACAGTGATACCTAAGGTATGCTCATTGATTTCAAGTTTTTGGTTTTCTACTTCACTGCGTATCCGCTCGGCGACTTCGTGAGCAAGTTGTATGCCTGTGTCTGGCAGGATTATGGCAAATTCCTCGCCGCCGTATCGGGCGACTATATCACTGGAACGAACCTGGTCACGCATGAGTGTCACTAGTTTAATCAGGACGATATCTCCGACCTGATGCCCGTAGTTATCATTTATCTTTTTGAAAAAATCGATATCGATAAATAAACATACCAGGTCGGTTTTATTTCGAACGCTACGGTCGATCTCGTGTTTTAAGCGCTCATCAAAATAGCGGCGGTTATAGGCACTGGTTAAACCATCCTGATAGCCTAGTTTTAAAATGCGCTGACGGTTGATACAGTTTTCGATCGATATGGCAGTCATCGCTGCAAGTTTGTGTAGAAAGGTGGTGCCATCGTTTTTGTTATAACGATTGGCATCTTTACTTAGCAGTAATTGAACACCGATTATCTTGCCGCCACTTTTTAATGGCAACAATGCGGCAGATTGGTATAGTTCGCAATCGTCCAAATTCATTAACCAGTTATATTTAGCCGGGATGCGAGAGCCAAGGACAGGACGTTCCGGGATGTTTGCAATATGTAATTTACTGGTATCAGCATCGATAAAGCTTAAACCATGGAAGGTGTGTTGATAACTATCTGTCAGTAAACGTTCCACTTCATGGAAACGATCGATCAGGCAGAGTCGGATATCATCGATGCGGAAATTTTTTTGCTCGTTTAATAACAGGCTGAATAATTCCTGTGGCCCTTGTGCTGCCATGACAGACAGGGAAAAATTATCGTACGATGCCTGTGTTTTTTCGTTGCGTCGGGCTTCATGGAGGAGACGGTCAAGCTTCTCTCTTAAGCGCTTATTTTCATCAAGCCTTTTTTCAACCATGAAGGTATTTATAGCATATTATGAAATAGAACTATTGCTATCCGTCTGACAGTTTCATATTTATGTTTTTAGATAGGTTCTTGTTTTTAATGGCGAAAATGGCGCATTCCGGTAAATACCATTGTCATGCCGTATTCATTGGCTGCAGCGATGACTTCATCATCACGCATCGAGCCGCCAGGCTGTATTACAGCAACGATGCCCGCTTCATGAGCAGCGTCGATACCATCACGGAAAGGGAAGAAAGCATCAGATGCCATTACCGAACCAGGAACATCCAGACCAGCATGTTCAGCTTTGATACCAGCGATTCTGGCACTGTTGATGCGACTCATCTGGCCGGCGCCAACGCCGATGGTCATGTTATTTTTGCCGTAAACGATCGCATTAGATTTAACAAATTTAGCCACTTTCCAGCTAAACAATAAATCGTTCATTTCCTGTTCACTCGGTTGTGCTTCGCTGACAACTTTCATTTCATTAAGTAACAGCAGGTCAGCATCCTGTACTAATAAACCGCCATTAACGCGTTTATAGTCGAGACGCGGACTTGTTCCTTCCCACTGTCCACATTCGAGTAGGCGGACATTTTTCTTTTCAGCAACGGCTTCGAGGGCGTCTTCACTGATACTTGGCGCGATAATTACTTCAACAAATTGGCGTTCAACTATCGCTTGTGCAGTTTTACCATCGAGTTCGCGATTAAATGCGATGATGCCGCCAAAAGCAGATTCTGGGTCAGTGTTATAGGCCGTGTCATAAGCTTCCAATAAACTTTTATTGACTGCGACACCACATGGATTAGCGTGCTTAACGATGACGCAACAAGGCTCATCGAACTGTTTGACACACTCTAAAGCGGCGTCAGTATCACCGATGTTATTGTATGAGAGCTCTTTGCCCTGTAATTGTTTTGCGGTCGCAATGCTGGCTTCCGCCGGATTTTTTTCAGTATAGAAGGCTGCGTTCTGATGTGGGTTTTCACCATAGCGCATCTCCTGTACTTTGTTAAATTGTAGATTGATGGTGCGAGGAAACTCATTTTTACTGCCATCTTCTTTAATTTTTCCAAGATAGTTGGCAATCATGCCATCGTAGTTAGATGTGTGTTCAAAGGCTTTAACGGCAAGATCAAAGCGTGTGGCATCAGTGACTATACCTTCGTTGTTCTTCAATTCTTCTAACACACGCTGGTAGTCTTCTGGATCAACGATGATGCTGACATAAGCATGGTTTTTTGCTGTTGCCCGTACCATGGCCGGTCCACCAATATCGATGTTTTCTATAGCATCGTCTAATGTGCAATCTTCGTTTGCAACAGTTGCTTCGAAAGGGTAAAGATTAACTATGACAATATCAATTGGGGCGATGTCATTGTCTTTCATTACGCCATCATCGATGCCACGACGGCCTAAAATGCCACCATGAATTTTAGGATGCAGGGTTTTAACGCGGCCGTCCATGATTTCCGGGAAGCCGGTATGCTTAGACACTTCCAGACATGGAATCATGTTGTCGATCAGTAAATTGGCTGTACCACCGGTAGAGAGTATTTCCACACCTTGTTCGTGCAGTGATCTGGCAAATTCAACGATGCCATTTTTATCGGAAACACTGATGAGTGCACGTCGTATAGGATGTTGAGTTGCGTCGGTCATGAGGTAGCCTTTATTTGAATTTTTTGAAGGGGAGAATTATAACTGAGAGTGGTGAATTATGTCACTTTGGGGGGATGTTTTTGTTTATGACATTAATTATTTACTTTTTATTTGGCATTGCGGTTGTCGCCCCGCGGGCGAGGCACTTTTTAGCTGTTGAAAAAGAGTAACTCGCCCGCGGGGCGAAACCCGCAATGCTCAAACAAAAGTCAAACGTAGATGCCAATCAATAAAAACTAAGAAGCTATGCGTTCCCACGCGGGAGCATGGGAACGAGAGAAACCCACAATGCCAAATAAAAAGTAAACTATAAATGTCAGCGCGTAGGAATATACGCACATATTAGGAATGGGTAACTATTTATGTAAATTATAACTACGCAACTTCTTACGTAAGGTGCCGCGATTTAAACCTAATAGTTCAGCAGCCCGTGACTGATTACCTTTGGTGTGCTCGAGGATGGCTTCGAATAATGGTCGTTCTATTTGCTTGAGCACCAACTCATACATATGGTCTGGCTGTGTGCCATCTAATTCGTAAAGATAGCGTCGGATCGAGTGTTTAACAGCATTACTGAGTTGAGATATCTCCTCAGGGTTACTCTGACTATTCTGGCTTTCGGCCATATCCTTGAAATCTTGTTCGCTCATGCTGCTTTCACTGCCAATGGGGGTTGTTGTGAGTTGAAAAAATCTGTAACTAGTTTAAGTTGTTTGTCGGCATCGTCAACCTGATTTATTTGCTTTTTAAACAATTCGGATCCTTGCCTGTGTTTGACATACCATCCTATGTGTTTTCGTGCGATTCGTACACCTGAAAGTTCGCCATAAAAATCGTGCAAATTTTGTAAATGGCTAATCAATGTCTGACAGATTTCTTCATTGCCAGTTGGCGGTAGGTGTTTGCTCTTGGTCAGATAGTGTTTTATCTGTTTAAATATCCAGGGGTTGCCCTGTGCTGCGCGACCGATCATTAAGCCATCGGCGCCAGTGAATTCGAGAATTGCTTTGGCTTTTTCCGGACTATCTATATCGCCATTGGCGATGATCGGGATAGAGACCGCTGATTTAACGGCGGCGATAGTTTCGTACTCGGCATCACCTTTATAAGCATCCTCACGTGTTCGGCCATGGATAGAAAGCGCCTGTATGCCGCTGTCCTCAGCTATCTTTGCAATATTCACTGCATTCTTATTTTCCTGGTCCCAGCCAGTACGTATTTTTAAAGTGACGGGGACTTCTACCGCATCGACAACGGCGGCAAGAATCGCGGCAACCAGTGGTTCATTTTTTAGTAAGGCCGACCCGGCAAGTACGTTACAGACTTTTTTCGCAGGGCAGCCCATGTTGATGTCTATGATCTGAGCACCATGCTCGACATTAAATTTTGCTGCCTCAGCTAATTTGGCGGGATCAGTGCCGGCAATCTGCACGCTTCGGATGCCTGTTTCACCGGCGTGATCAAGGCGTAATTGGGTTTTCCTGGTATTCCACAAATGTTTTTCCGATGTCACCATTTCAGACACGCATAGATCAGCTCCCAGTTGATAACACAGGTTTCTGAAGGGACGGTCTGTGATGCCGGCCATCGGCGCCAGTATCACGGGGGAGTCAAAATTGTATTTGCCGATATTCATGAGAGCTGCATTTTGACAGATTCCTAAAATTTGTAAAATGATTGTGCCGGTATAAGCGCGTTTTTAAATGATGCAGGATATATCTTTATAAAAAATTAAATTCGTAAGCCATCGCATCTTTACCGGGGTCTTTGATCTCCAGAATAACGCTTGTACTGGCATCGGGCTGTAATAAAGACGGTTGTTCAGGTTCACTTTGTTGATCCCGGGTGGCCAGATATTCGATAGGAAAAAAACGTCTGGCGGCAACGATAGAACCGCGTATGTCTGAAAAATCGATCTGTATCACCGGATAAGGCTGGGTAAAGCTGGCATTGTTTTTGATGATCATGCTAACCATAAGCGCATCTTTTTCATTTGGATGCGAATAAACATTTCTTGTTATAAGTTCGATTTTAGACGGATCGCGCCTTGATAGTCTTTTGCAATCAAGATACTGGCATAATTTTTCTATCCCTGCCTGCAGCTCAGGAAACTGATGGAATTGATTATGATTGAACCAGATATATTCGATCGCAAGGCTTGAAATAAGCAACAGTATCCCGATGCTCCACAGTGCGGTTGCCGTGACGGAAGGTGGTTTGTATGATCGAAGATCTTCAGGAACAACATGGTGCAATGATTCATTCGTTTCTTCGTTAAAAAAGTCATCAGACTTTTCATCGTTGTCGTTTACTTCTTCAGATTCTATCGGGTCATCGTCTGGCAGAGCTTCGTGATTGAGGTTGCTTGTTTCTTCGTGATTTAAATCCCGGGTGTCAGACTGATATTCATCAATATTATCTGTGGTGTTATCAATATCACTGAGTAATGGTTGCTGCTCATCTTCAAGTGAACTGTTATCTGCCACTTCATAGACATTAAAAACTTCTTCACAGATACCACAGCGAACATAACCATCGGCTATATCGATTTGCGACTCAGTTATCCTGAAGTGAGTCTCGCAATATGGGCAGTAAGTTTGCATAAGTATTATCTGTCGTTCGATATTGATGGATTTATTTGTGAAATAACTCTTATGCTCTTATCCTGTCTGGTTAGTTAACCAGAGTTGTCCTAAAGATTAAAGCCTTTATTGCCCTGTATTCCACCACTATGAACGGCAACAATTACACTCCCGGGTTTAAATGCATTTGATTTGATGAGTGCGAATAAACCATAAAACATTTTAGCGGTATAAACAGCGTCCAGTGCAATATTATATTGCGCTTGAAAGTCTCGCATGAACTGAATTAATTCATCATTTATTTTTGCATAGCCGCCAAAATGAAAGTTAGCCTCGATTCGCCAGTTATCTGAAAGCAAGTGATCAGCAACACCGTTATTCAGAAAATTATTGACTTCGGTAGTAAGAAATTCACCGTTTTTAAGTACTGAGAAACCGATAGCGAATTTTTTTGGAATGGGTTCCTCAGCTTCTATTGCAGAGATCATGCCCGCTAATGTTGCGCCAGTGCCGCTAGCGCAGCAGATAACATCAAAAGGTTTGTTTATCTGGCTGTTTACTTCCTGGATTATTTCTTCGCAACCTCTGATGGCGAGAGAATTGCTGCCACCTTCCGGGAGGATGTAAACATTGCCAAATTGTTCTATTATTTTTTTTTGGAATGAAGCGTCGTTTTTTTGTCTGTACTGCTTGCGATCGATGTAATGTAATTGCATGCCGCATTCTTCAGCAAAGCTTAGAGTGGTGTTGAGTGGTGCATGTTTTTCACCGCGGATGAGACCTATGGTGTTAAAGCCAAAGTGTTTACCCGCGGCAGCTGTCGCATAGATGTGATTAGACCACGCGCCACCAAACGTCAATAAGGTGTCGAAGTTTTTGTTTGTGGCATGTTGTAGATTATATTTCAGTTTGCGCCATTTGTTACCGCCAAACTGAGGGTGGATTAAATCATCACGTTTAACAAAAAGTTGAACGTTGGCTTTATCAAGAAAGGGACTTTGTAATTTTTGTAGTGGACTAACTGCCAGGTTATCAGCAAAAATTAATGACGATTGAGCCAAAGCCTTGCCGTGTTTAATGGTGCTTGATTGCTAAGCTACCGGGCAACTACGTGTAAGACGGTTGAATATTCAAAATAAACCACGCGATCACTATATGTCCAGCTTGTAATCGGGGGTTGCCCTACGCTAGCTGATACTGAAATAGGTTGGCCATATTCGTTTTGCACTTTGTCCATACTCATGCCGCGGCGGGGGAAATCCAGTACTTTGATCTGTATGGTTTCACCTGGCTGCATTTCCTTTGGGGGTAAAGCAATAACGTCTCCCGTTTGCTGGGTTTGCTGCTGCATCATGATCTCGACTGAAGAGGGTGCAGTATCATTTTCCGGGATATCTTCTTCTGCTGCAGGACGGTTTGCCAATGCCTGCTGTGAAAAAATTAGAGAAGAAAAAGCTGATAACAGTAAGCCGGTAAATATTCTGTTCATGAGCGCGCTACTTTATTTGATTATTTTACGGTATCTACAAGTGTAGCACTAGATTGGAAAAGTACAGTTAAGTTGAAAGCTTTTTACGAAGTAGATTTTTCGTTGTGGCAAGGCAAAAATTGTTGAAAAAGCGCAGTTTACAACTAGTAAATGAGCATTTTGAGACCATTTTTAACGCCGCTAGAACGAAAAAGATGCTTTGTACAAAGCTTTCAATTTACTAATTATCCGTTATATTTTTTCATCACCAGGCAAGCATTAGTGCCGCCAAATCCAAAGTTGTTGGACATGGCGAGATTGATATCAATATTGTCCTGACGCTTAGTAACAATTGGCATATCAACGGCATTTTCGTCCATGGTTTCAATATTTGCTGAAGCCTGGATAAAGTTATTTTGCATCATCAGCATGGTGTAAATCGCTTCCTGAGCGCCTGAAGCGCCTAATGAGTGACCGGCCAGTGATTTGCTGGAGCTGATGGCGGGTATGTTGTCGCCAAATGCTTCTTTGATGGCATACAGTTCCTTT
>DAOWFN010000013.1 GCA_030637945.1 Gammaproteobacteria bacterium | reverse complement strand
ACATGCAAAACGGTTAATGAAGCAGGGCGCAAGTTTTGAGGAAAGCCGGTTTTATGTTTTTCGACGTCAGGATCTTCCCTGTTATCGCTGTGGGTCTTTGATCGAAAAAAAATCACAGGCGGGACAGGCATGTTTTTGTTGCCCGCAGTGCCAACAAGTCATGTAAATAATTCCACTGTTCTTTTTTTATTTTTATAAAGGAAAATCAGGCGGCTTCGAAACTTGCTGTGACTGTGTTATTAGGAATATCTTTCAGGTTGATAGAAACCGGACATAGCCCCATCCGTGCAGAAATAGAATCCACGATGTCTTTAGTCGCTTTGCCTTTTTTTAGTTTGCCCTTAAATTCGACATTTAATGTTTCGATGCTTCGGTGTACGTTAGTAATGACAGTGATCAGCCCTTCGCCCGAGCCCAGAGTTAATCCATATTCTGCGGCGTTGTTTCTAAAGTACATGTGCTGACAGGTGAGGATGGCATACATAAAGATATCGAAACCAGGTGTATCGATGTTGAGATCAAGCTCTTGCCAGCCACCTTTAACCAGATGTTCGACATGCAATTGAGTGACATTATTTTTGTCACCGTCATATTGGCATTGTAGTAGCATTTGGAAAGTTAAATCGCTCATTTCGTGTCCATCAAGTAAACTGCAGATACTCTCTTATACGCCAGTTGTCTGTCTGGCAGAATGATATAAATCAATATTGATTGAATAACAATTATGGGGTGTCGGCGTAATATAAAAGTTGGTACATCTCTTTAGTTTCATGAAATAATCGGAGTAGGGGCAATGATAGATGCTTGATCAACATATTAAAAAATTATTGGTTTGTTTTCTGTTATTAACTACTGCTGGCTGCATGATGGTTGATACGGATGACGGGACAGATATTAATGAAAATTCACCCTCTATCGCAGAGCAGAACTTAACTGATCCCAGTAAAGAGATTCTGGTGGATGAAGAGTCTTTTGTGTGTTTGAAAGAGATGCATCCGATCCGTGGCTTCTTTGTTGGCAACCTCCTGGGTAAGCTGGATGATACCGTTGCTGCAGCGATGTCGCCGGAAGGGGCGACATATCCACCGGGCTCTATAGTGCAATTGGTTCCCGCTGAAGTGATGGTAAAACATCATAAAGGCTGGAGTGAAAAAACCAACGATTGGGAATTCTTTGAACTGGACGTTTCAGAAGAAGGTTCGAAGATAAAGGTCCGTGGGACGACGCAGGTGGTTAATAAATTCGGTGGTAATTGTTTCGAATGCCATCAGAAAGCAGAACCCCAATGGGACTTTATTTGTGAGCAAGATCATGGTTGCGATTCATTGCCGATTCCTGATTTTTTGATTCGCTGGACTCAGCGTGGTGATCCACGCTGCGATTAGGTGTAGCTTCCTGGCAGCATATGCTGGTTATAGCCGTGTCCATACCGACAAGCATTTTGTGGAAGATGTTGTCGTTGGGGCTGCCGTGGATATATTGAGTAGTTTTTATTTTACGGAGTCATACAAGGGCGTTGAAATAACGCCGGTCATAAGTAATGACGTGTATGGTGTTTACCTTAGTATAGATTGGTGAATTTTAATAAGCGCCTATGGCTGATATTCTTAAATTCAAGAAAAAAACACCTGCAGAAAAACATAAGGGGAAATCGCTTTGCCGGAGTGGTTTTCATAAGTGGCAGATTCTTAATGATAGAAAGTTTGATGTTAAACAGGGCAGGCTGGTGACCGTCTATCAGTGTAAGCGCTGCGGTAAACAAAAGAATACGATGATTTAAAAGTTCTGTGTTTTAATGAGTAATAAATATCACCAAATAAGTTAAGGAAGTATGATGCCAAAAGTAACGGTTAAAGGTAGTTGTTTGTGTGGCGCTGTGCAGTATGAGGTGACAGGGGAAACGAAACGTTTTTATCACTGTCACTGTCAGCGTTGTCGTAAGGCGACAGGTACAGGTCATGCGAGTAATTTATTGATGACTCCGCAGACGAGTATTACATGGCTTCAAGGTGAAGATATGCTGGCGCGTTATAAAGTGCCAGAAGCAGAAAGATTTTATAATTGTTTTTGCCAAAAGTGCGGCGGGCCGATGCCTAGAGTTGTGCCGGAGCTGGATGCTGTTTTAATCCCCGCAGGTTCGTTGGATACGCAACCGCCCGTCCCTCCACAGGGCCGAATTTTCTGGGATTCACGCGCAGACTGGTCATGTGAAGATGATTTACCGGTCTATTCGGAATACCCGCCAGAGCTGTGATGACTGATATGAATCAGTTACCATCTGGCATTGCTCTGAAGATTTAATGGCGAGTATGTACAACGATAAGCTGTACATCATCTGTTGCTTTAAAATTTAATGAGTCACCTCGAATAAGATCTCCATCTTCGATGGCTTCGCCATTGGCTATACCTTTCCCTCGTGTGATGTAAGCAAGAAATGGTTCGTCAATTTTAATACTCTGTCCGTTACTGAGTATGGCAACTTCAATTTTGGTTTTTGCCGGAAAATCTGAATCACTATTTTCGTCGCCACCATAGATGCGAGTAAGTTTTCCTGTTACTGGTTGATAGACTTTATAGTCTGCTGGTTGGCCTGGTTTCTCAGGCAATACCCATAGTTGAATCATCCGGTTCCAGTTATCGTCAGGGTTGATTTCATTATGCGAAAAACCTTCCCCTCCCGCACGCTGTACCTGTACATCGTTACCGTGCAGGTCTTTACCATGTTCCAGAGAGCCCTCATGTGAAATACGACCATCAACTATTACAGAGATCACATCAATTTCGTGGTGACTGTGCATGCGCGTTTCTCCATGCGGCATAAAACGGGCATCAGCCAGATAAACGAAGTTGCCGATGCCGGGCCAGCTACCATCTCTGTTTTCTTGCGATCCAAATAATTTTGGTTCTTTTACCAGGCGGTGCTCTTTTAGACCGGCGAAACCACCTTCGAGAATGTTGTCGCGTTTTAAAATATCTATGGAGCTATTCATAAGACCCTCCAGTGTTTGTGCTTAGTCTATCTGTAAGCAGTGGGGTTGGATCTGATCGATTTCAACATAATATAATGTATTATTACGAAAAACTATTGAGGTGTAATAATAATTTGAGAAATACAAAAAAAGTCATATGGATTCTTTCAGCTTACCGATCTGATAGTCATGCTTACTGGGCAGATCGGTTGCTGGAAACCTTTAACGAATTTACCTGGTTTAAACTTGAATTACCCGGGCGTCATTTCCGGTGGCGGATTCGCGGTAATCCTTTGTCGTGGTTGTACCAATTACCTGAAGCTGAACCAGATTTTATACTGGCGACATCAATGGTTGATATAGCCACATTAAAAGGTCTGCATCCACGATTAGCAAATATACCATGCATCTATTATTTTCACGAAAACCAGTTTGCTTATCCAGTTAGTAAATCACAGATTGATTCAGTCGAGCCTAAGATGGTGCAGTTATATGGTGCACTTGCGGCTGACAAGTTGCTTTTTAATTCTAACTATAATCGTGATTCGTTTTTAGGTGGCGTTGATAAACTTTTAAAAAAATTACCTGATGAGATACCTGATGGCGTCGTAGGGACATTAAGAGAGAAGAGTGATGTACTACCTGTGGTAGTTGAGCCCGTTAAGGGTAACGAAGTTAAAAATAGAAAATTAATTTTATGGAATCATCGTTGGGAGTATGACAAAGCGCCACAGGTTTTTGCCGATGCTCTCCTGCAATTAAATAGGATAAATAAAAATTTCGAACTTGCTTTGTTAGGGAGCCGGCCAAAAATAAAACCGGATGCACTTAAAACGATTGAGGGCCAGCTAGGCGATAAAATTATCGTAAATGAGAAGGTTTCCAGGCAAGAATATCACCACTATCTAGCGCAGGCGTCGATCGTTGTAAGTACAGCAATACATGAGTTTCAGGGTTTGTCTGTGCTCGAAGCTGCCAGTGCGGGCGCAGTACCGTTGGTGCCGGATGATCTATGTTATCGTGAACAATATGCAGAGAGGTATCGTTATCAGGCAGGTGATAGTGATGGGATGGCTAGAAGATTGTCTGAGTGGTTAGTCGATATGCCGCGAGTGCCGGATGTCTCTCGCTGGTATGATGAAAAAATTCTTGAAGACTGGTATCGCTTGTTAAAAAATTTTTAATGTGGCCGTCTATATTTGATGAGCCGTATCTAATGAGCTACATCCTGCGGGCCCAATGACTTATTTTCTCTTCTTTATGCATTATCCATTGATTTCTGCCAGCCTTTTTTGCCAGGTACAAAGCTTTGTCAGCCTTTTTTACGAAACTCTCTATAGTGCTATTTGTTGATGGCACTTGAACGATGATTCCAGCACTGATTGTTACATGCTGATCGGTATCAGATGCCTTGTGTGGAATACAAAGTTTTTTAAGTGCTATTTGGAATTTTATAATGGCTACTTTTGCTTCTTCTTCGCTGCTGTCTGGCATTATGATGATGAATTCTTCACCACCATAGCGTGCAACGATATCTCCTGAGCGCTTAAATGATTGCCTCAGTAGGTCAGATATGTCTTTTATGCATTTATCGCCAGCCTGATGCCCGTAGTGATCATTATATTTTTTAAAGTGATCGATGTCTAATAATATGCACGTCAGAGGATTTTGAGTTCTTATGCTCCGGTTCCATTCGTGTTGAGCCATTTCGTCAAAATAGCGTCTGTTGTATAAATTAGTCAAACTATCTTTTTTTGATAATTGATCAAGACTGTTATTTAAAATTTTGATCTGTTCATGGTTCTGTTTGAGTTGTTCTTCAGAAAGGCTGCGTTTTGCATCTTGTTTGAGCAGTATGTGTCTCATAAATAACGCTATCATTGCAAAGATGTAAAATGCAATGAAGAATTCAGTCATGATTTTTTCTCTATAGCCGTTGAAAAATTCAACATCGATCATGTCGACAACGTACCAGTTCGTATCTTTGATCTGCATCTTTGCCAGTGCGTTTAAATCTGCGCCATTATGAATTTGAAAATTCATAGAGCCACTAACTTTTTTGACATTACCTTGAGAGTCTATACCCACGGAGTTATTAGGGCCTGTATTGACTAATATCAGGCTGTGTTTTTCTGATTGCGTCGAATTGAGCAAGTCAGTAATTTCATCGACATTGAAGCTAACGAAAAAAAGACGTTTAGTTCCGTTTGTTGAGAAGGTGCTGGTTATATCGTAATGGTAGTCCCCATCATCAGGATGCAAACTAATGTTATGTATTTTGTTTTGAATATTTTTTTTGACATCTTCCAGACAGATCTTATCGTTGTCGCTATTAAGGTTTTCGATAATAGGCGTTCCAGATTTAGATAAAATATTAAATCTAACAAAGTCAGGCTGGTATTTTCTTAGACGTTCGATGAGCCTGTTTTTTATTGTAACGTTGTTGGGGTTATCTGACAGCCTGGAGAGAAGAGTCCTGGTATCTTCGGCGAATATGCCAACCACACGTTTTTGTTCTTTAAGAATCTTGTTGATTTGAAACGCAACTATTTTTGTAGTGCTGTTAGCAGTGTTCTCATGTGAATCGACAAAAAACTGATAACGGTCAGTGGCCAGCCAGTACAATAACGCCCCAAAAGATATAAACAAGATTAGCGTATACAGGTTTACTGATCTCTTAATTGAAAGGTTAGAAACTGGTTCGATTAACGGCATTTAAAGGGCTTCGTATAATGTTTT
>DAOWFN010000216.1 GCA_030637945.1 Gammaproteobacteria bacterium | reverse complement strand
TGCGTTCCAGGCATATAGTTGTCGTTGCCAGAAACATGCCTTATGCGGGCCTACAAAGTAAAACCTGTAGGAGCGGAATCTTGTTCCGCGATTGGCTTCATATAAACACCTCATCGCGGAACACGCTTCTAACAGAGCAGTCCGCTCCTACAGGTTTTGCTTTGTAGGCCCGCATAAGGCATGTTTCTGGCAACGACAACTATATGCCTGGAACGCAAAAACACTTATCCCGGTCTACGTTAGTTATTTTGATCAACAACTGTTTGGAAATCTTTAAGTATCGTCTCTGGATCGTGCGGCGGATTCATAAAGGCAATGAGTTTACCTTCAGGATTGAGCAATAAAAGAGCAGAGCTGTGGTCAACAAGGTAACCACCTGGATCAGTTTCTGAATTATCACCAGCAGACATCTTCATATACACAACACTCATCTGCAATGCCAGCGCTTTTATTAAATTCGCATCCCCGGTAACAGCGATAAACGCTTTATCAAAATACTGAACATACTCACCTAACATTTCTACCTTGTCGCGCTCTGGGTCAACAGAGACAAAAACAACGTCAGGAAACATCTGATCACCAGCATCGGCTAACTTCTTCTCCTGCGCCACTGCACCCATCGTCACTGGACAGACATCAGGGCAGTGCGTATAACCAAAGAAAAGCAGGCTCCAGTGCCCAGTTAAATCATTAAGTGTAAAAACATTACCGTCGTCTTTGACCAGAGCAGGAACAACAATCTTACGAGCAGGGGAGAGTATCGTTCCCTGAATGGGTGAATAATTACTTCTAGCCTTTGCTAACGCTTCTTCCTGAGCCTTTTTGTCATTATTACTCTGCTGCATAGAGGATAACCAGAAACCAGCAGACATCGCGACTGTAGCCGCGACACCAATAATTAGCTTTGACCTTAACGCCATGATCCAGTTAATAACACTTATACTGAAAACTGCTGCATAGATACTGACTGATCTCACCAGCAAAGTAATGGTCTATCACCATCGCTATAAACAACAACATCAAATAATTAATCGAATACACACAAGTAGAAATAGCTGCATTTTCACGTGAACTGAACATCAGCATGAAAACTTTATAGAAAAAATACAACCCTAGCAGTACCGCCGATACCAGATAGAATTCACCGCGCATATAAGCTAGATAAGGCAGCAGGGTCACCATGAACATCAGGATGGTATAACCCAAAATCGAATACTTGGTAAATTCGATTCCATGCGTCACCGGCAACATTGGTAAATTCACTTTCGCATAGTCATCACGACGATGTATCGCCAACGCCCAGAAATGCGGCGGTGTCCATGTATAGATAATTAAGACTAGCAACAAACCGTGCGGATCTATCGAACCGGTGACGGACGTCCAGCCGAGAAGTGGTGGCGTTGCACCGGCAAGGCCGCCGATAACAATATTCTGTGGCGTGGCCTTTTTCAAATACATGGTATATATCACTGCGTAACCGATCATGCTGGCGAAAGTTAACACTGCAGTTAACACGTTAATCCAGGCGGTTAAAACAAAAACCGAAGCGGCTGCCATCATCACAGCGAAGATAAATGCATTTTGCTGACTTACACGGCCCTTGGGTAATGGCCGATTTTTAGTCCTGGCCATACGCGCGTCGCTTTCTCTCTCGACGATCTGATTAATCGCCGCACCCGCAGCCGAACCCAGACCAATACCAACGGTAGACATGATTAGAACAAACAAAGATATCCCACCAGGAGGACTGGCTAGTACGACGCCGACCACAGAAGTCAGCAACAACAAAGCGACAACTTTTGGCTTGCATAGGTCAAAGTAATCACGCCATGTTGTTTTTTCACTATTGTTTAGCGTTTTAGAATCTGCACTCATAATTTTTATTTGTATCTATTATCTATTTACATTAACGAGATTTTTTTTCAAACCATAACAGGGCGTAAAATTATCCGATCTGTGAAGCCTTTAGTAATTTTTTCAAGTCGTACAAAAACTCCTTATTCGGTTGGTCCTGTGTAAAACGCATCATCACGTTGCCCATTGGATCCATGATATAGGTCTCGTTGCTCATGATGCCGGCATCCTGGCGGATATTTTCACCCAATACTTCAGTTATAATTGTTGCGTCGCCATTAACATGGATGACAGAAGAATGTTTTTCGTCAATTAATTTTGATAATAATTCACCGGCAGATTCGACGTGGATAAACATACGGCTTAAACGATGCTGATCTTTACCTAAAGATGTGTGTATCTGACGGGTATCATATAAACGTGCTTCACATTTTTGATCGCAATCTTTACCGACAAAAGAGATCAATCGCCATTTATAAGTAAGTTCTTCTTGCGGAATTATTTCGTTGTTTTCATCTTTCAGCTGAAAGCTTTTTATGTGGACGATAGGGT
>DAOWFN010000170.1 GCA_030637945.1 Gammaproteobacteria bacterium | reverse complement strand
TTGTAATGTAGAAACAGGGATCGGATTACGCTTTAACGCACCATAATACGGGCTAACTTTTGTTCTTACCACTTCTTGCGCGCCGATTACTCTTGCACTAACTTCCAGATAATAACCTTTTTTATACTTTCCCTTTTTATCAAAATATATTTTCTGATAACCTGGTTTTGATAACCTTGGCGTAGCTTGCAACAACAGCGGAAATATCACCTCTTCCTTAAAATCTACATCAAGTTTTTTATTGTTATCTTTTTCAGCCAGCCACTTAATCGACAATACTTCTAATGGCGACGATGTAATGTTTGCCAGTTCAACATACGACCCCTCTGCACCTTCTATCTCAAACGCCTGTAGCAACTCAGGATAAGAGTACTTAATCTGATACAGGCTATCCAGATCAGTCTTACTATACACCTCTAGCAAATCAATTCTTTTCTCTAACTCAGTTTGATCAAATGGTCGCAATAAAAAGAATTCTTTTCTTAAAGTCGGAAGGTATTCTTCCTCCAAGCTTTTCAGTTGTTCGATTAAATCTCCATTCACTATATCTTCACGAATCATTTGCACAGCTTTTTTGAATTCGAAAAAAATAACAGGATCATCCAGCAGCGCTGACCGCATAACTGAAGTAACAGGTTCTCCCTCTGCCCGGTTACTGCCCGGCTTACTACGGTTTTGAATATCTGGATCAAAACCGATCGGCTCTAACCTTGCAGTAATAGGATTATAATAATAACGAAGGTTACGCCAACTGAAGCTGTGCCACGAACCCCACAACTCGGACACTGCTATATAACGGCCCATCTGCTCAACATCAAAAACTTCTGATGGTAGCATTGCGCCATTTTCAAACGCACGAAGCAGACCAACAGCTATTTTATAATTGTCGCTAAGACGTTTTGATTTAGCAATTTTTTTTGTGCCGAACCCATCAATTGTCGCAACATGATAGTTATCAAAGTGACCGCCTAAACCAGCTCTTTTTGCGCCATCAGTTGCATCCCATACCAACGATTCATCAAAACGGACGATGACACTTTCTTTTCGACCACTGGACTCAAGCAGCTCTTTCGAAAAGTGCTCTTCAATACTCATGATACCCAGGTCGCTGCCATTGACCACAAGATTAACTAATTTATATCTTGGCGCTAGCAGTCCATACCTTTTTAAAGTTGCGTAAAATAAAGGACCGCCCTGATAACCTCTCACCTGTGGGCTTTGAACAGAAAACACGCGCATACCATATAGATGATCTTTACCCTTTACCTTCACACGAAACGACCACTTATCACCTTCTAGATGGTCAAGAAGGTCTCCCTTTAATCGAAGTTTTATTTTTTTTGTTTCACCTTCATGGCGAATCTTCGCTGGCACAAAATCATTTTTACCAGTAACCAACAAGCCTTTTTTCAGGGCCTGTAAACGTTTCTTTTGCAATTTTTGAAAACTCTTAAAATCAATATCAACAACGACCTGAGGCACATCAACTGGCCTTAATGCGTAATAGGGTATCGTTAGCAAATCTGCATAAGATTGCTCTTCGGTCAAAGCCTCATTTCCATGTGAGCGCGCCCACATGAGCGCAGTCCATTTCACGCCACCATGTTTTGCAGTTTCACCTTTTATAACCCACGCCAGGACGAACGACACCATCGAAGCAATAAGTACTAGTACGATAGTCTTTTTGTAAATAGACCAGTTAAAACCGGCAACTTTATCAATACCAGATTGAGAAGTAACAACCTTCACTACTACTTAAACTCCTGGCAATTGATTTTGATCGAGGAAAGTTAATCCAATATCTGGAAAATCTGCTCTTAATTCACTGATTAAAACACTTAAGTTATCGGCGCTGGCAATATCAACAAAGTAAGTAGATTCCAGCAAACCATCTCTTATATCAAAACGGCGCAGATCACTACTGATGACGTGTTTTGCCATGATGGTATTAACCTGTGTGATAAATTTATCCGGTTTATCATCAACGCCTGCTTTCCAGTCGATTGAAAGATACAGGTTCTTATCACCTAGATCTTTTCGCTGTCTTTTGAACAGTGCCATAATTAGCAGGATTACTAATCCCGAGACAACGGTATTAACCGTTTGGTTTGCGCCCAGGCCCAGACCCATTGCAATTGCTATAAACAGGTAAGCCAGTTCTTCCGGCTCTTTGATCGGCGTTCTGAAACGTACGATAGAAAGTGCACCGACCAGTCCTAGCGATAACGCCAACGATGATTTCACTATGGAGATGATAAGCACCGTAGTAAGCAACACAAAGGGGAATACCTGCGCAAATTCTTCGCGATTCGATAAAGTTGATCCAAATTGTTTAAAATGCCACCTCAGTACCAGTGACATTACTGCGCCTATAACAAGATTCATTAACAACGGCATCAACGCCAAAGGTGCGCCTTGTGGAAAGCCAAGTTCATTTAACATTTCAAATCCTCTTTATCTATAAATTAAGCCCCTTGTCGAGAGGCTATATATTCGTACAATCTATCTAATAAATCCTGAACTCAAGTCACCTCTTCTGCTAAGCAAGAGTTTACGTTATCAGTTCTACCAGGCATAACTATCGGGAAATACTCGACATATCTTTATTTTGATGAGAATCCCAGAAATACACAAAACCACAGATCAAACTTAGTGGCACCACGATAATGCGCAACATGAAAGCGGCGATAAGTGCCTCGTTATAACCCATTCCGAGCTGGGTTGCACTGAACACAAATGCGCCTTCTATTACGCCTATGCCGTTAATCGAGATAGGCAGCACGCTGGCGAGCCCGACCACTGCCGCCATCAAGGCGTATTTTGCATAACCGCCATCACTGCCCAGTGCGTCAAACATCACACTGATAGCTATAATTGCCAATACCTGGAATAACAACGACGCCAATATTATATTGATCAAAAGTCCTGGAGTTCGCCAGATATGTCCAAGATTATGTGTCAGCACTTCCAGTTTTTTTATATTTTTAACCCGTTTGAGCAATCTGGAAAAAACACCCAATCGAAATAAAATAAACAGACACACAGCAACCAGTCCGCCTACGACACAAAACAGTACGTAATAAAATACTAATTGATTCGGTTCACTACGCAGCATTAATACACCACCGATGAAACCAAGAAACAAAAGTGCTGCAAAACCAACGATTCTCTCCAGCAACACAGCAGATACCGCCCGTGACTTAAAACCTTCTTTCGGCATGGTTTTAATCACTCTATATGCATCACCGCCAATCGCTGTCGGCAAGAAATTATTGAAGAAAAATCCGATGCAGATAATTTTATGCAAATAATTAAATGAAAACTCCAGCTGGTGAATTTTAAGAGCTGTTTTCCATTTCATGGCACTGATCGGAAACTGTACCGTGAAAATAAAAAGCACGATTACGACAGTCCAGACGCTCAAGGTTTTAAAATGATTAAGGAATGATTCCCACTCCACGTTGTATACAAGCAGCCCTATAAGAACAAGACTGACTGCCATTTTGATATAATTCTTCATGAAACTTATTGGCTATATTTATCGGTACAAAGAATGAGACCAGAAATGCCTAGCGTCCCTGGAACACAACCTTGGCAGGATTGCCATGCGCCACCGCCTTTGCGCCGATGTTGCCGGTAACGACAGCACCTGCAGATATCACCGAGTTCTCACCGATCACTACCGCATCCAGTATGGTTACACGTGTTGCCAACCAGGCGTTTTTACCGATGACAACTGGCCCGGACGTATACGGTTGCCGCGACGAAATAGGTGTGGAAAAGTCCTCCATCTTATAGGTACCGGCACTGATATAGCAGCCGCCTGCTATCGCAGCCCCGGCACCGATATTTATGCCACCCCAGGAAACAAGCTGACTGTCCGCACCCAGGCTCACACCTTCTCCAATCCGGATATCACCCCCTTTAGACTGTATCGCGCAGCCCCGGTTAACCATGACACCATCAGCGAGAACAAGACCTTCATCCTCGCAGCCCCTGGCATCAAGTATACTGTTATCATCAATGACGACATTGTCTCCCAGCGAGATTTTTGATGGATGCCTGAACACGCAGTTACGGCCAATAATAATATTTCGCCCATAATTTTTAAAAAGGCGTTTATACATTTTTTTGCGCAATAATATCCCCAGCGCTCCTGCTCGCGAGCCTAGCAGCCAGGTAATAAATTCATAATACAAAAACCCCAACATGCTAACGTCACCCACGGTCAACATTTTGTATTTTTGCAGAGCAGAACCTTCCTGATCCATGAGGATGTTTCGAATGTTCTTTTTCTTATCGACTTCTTTCAACTCACTCGTCTCCTTTACTTTATCGAGTAATTAACTATTCAGGTGCTTGGTCACCATTTCCACTATCTTAGGATAACTATCCATAGTGTTGATCTCTTCCATTGTCAGGGTAATACCAAACTCACCTTCCAGCGCTGTCACTAATCTCAAATGGTTAAGTGAATCCCATTTTTCGACAGTCTCATTTGTCGTTTCATGACTGATTTCATCTTCATCGATATCAAAGACATCAGCGATCACTTCTTTCAACTTCTCTTCATTCATAAATCGTTCCGATCATTTATTTTTATCCAGTGACAACTCAGTATAGATGAGTTATCCGCCAAAAGTTCGTAACGGCAGCCTTCATCAGAATCATCACCCACTGCTTCAAACCCCTGATCCGGGTAGAATTGTTGTGCTGGCACGTTCTTATTCGTTGGCACAAACAATGCGCTGAGACGACTCATCCCTCTGCGCCCGAAATATTCTTCTTTGATGAAATTAACCATCGCCGTTTCGATACCACGTCCCATCGCACGGCAGCTTAAAATAAAACTGTCTATAAATGCGGCACTCTGATCGGTATTTTCAAGCAGACACAAACCTATGATACCCAGATCACCAAAACGATCAGACGCCTGAACGGTGTACATGTCACAGTTGTCCTTTATCATAAATTCCTCGACTTCAGCCATCGAGTAGCGTCTGGTAGTGACGTTGAACTGATTCGTCTTGGAGAAAAGCTGGTGGACGCGCATCTTTTCCTGCTCACCAACCAGCGAGATGGTTATTTCAGTCTGTAAGCTTTCAAGGTATGACTCAAGATCTTTAAAACCGGCCTGGTGTTTTACCCTGTCCGCACCCTCTGCGTACTGCTTTGTTTTCAACTGATCCTCAGAGGTGACCTGCGCTTTATCAAAACCATAAAAAGCATCCAGCAATGCTGAATAAACCGACGGATCATTCGGTAACAACAGGGTATCGACCTGCGGAAGCATCTGCCGAATTAACTCGCACTCAGCAGGGTTGTCATCGACAAATACCAGGCTATCAAAACCAATATTGAGCTTGTCTGCGATACGCGAAAGCCCTTCATGTTTCATATCCCAACTCACTTCGAGCGCTGAAAAGTCTTCCAGTCGCAATGGCATGTCGGTTCGCTGAGCGAACATTTCCTCAACATCGGCAAGATTGTTCTTACTGCAGATACCCAGCAAAATGCCGCGATTTTTCAATGCACGTATCTTACATTGAAAATCATAAAAAGCCTCAGCTTCGCCGTCACCATGACCTACTTTGACACCATGGATGCCAGACTCGCCCAGCACGCCGCCCCATAAAGTGTTATCCAGATCAAGCACCAGACATTTTTTCGCCTGTCCGCTTGCTGCTGCTATGTGACGAACCAGCTGGTCGGCGATAGACAGATAAAAATCTTCTTGCCAGGGCACTTTCGCCAGATAATACAGCTTTTCATCATAGGCATTATTTTTGCCGTAATTTGAGACCAGCTGCTCCATATCGAACACCTGAACACGTGATTCATCCCTGAAACGTTTCTTCATTTCCAGGTTCAGATCAGCATAAAATGCACTCTCCCCAACTTCCTGCTTCTGATCGGCAATACCAAGATGAAAATGTGCCGGACAGGGAAAATTAGAAATCAGCACTGTCGCCTGCTGCTTATCTAAAGCAAGACTGACCGTATTTACTGTTTTTGCCAGAATCATTTCTTTTGTAGCATTGATCTGGTCGAGACTCAGGTAGCTGAAATTACTAACAAGCTCTGGAGCCAGCTCTCGTAAGCTCAGGTTGATAAAAACAATATCCGCTGCGAACGCATTCAGCGCCGAGTGATCATCGATTAATTCCTGTACATACTGGTCGTAGCCGCCGATGTACGCACTGGTTGTTAATCCACGGCAGGCCGCGATGATTTCTACGTAGTCGGGCAACGGTTCAAAGGTAATATTTCCAAGGTATGCGATACGTACTGACCCTGTACTGTTTTGCTCAGCTTCCAATTTAGGCTCGTCTACTCTGTACTTGCGAAGCACACGAAGAAGTTTGCGAGCCATCGTGGTCGTTAATGCCGGCACATCTACCGTGTTACAGATGATTATCACATCATCATAACTCTGTGCCGCTTTTATCGCTTCTTTTAGCTCGTTCATATCATTCATTGCGATGCATTATGCCTCATTTATATGAAACATAAGTTGATCCAGCTTCAACAGCGTTGTCGAGTCGCTACCCTGCCTGAATATCTTCATACAAACTCTCTTTACTCTGCCCCTTGATATACATCCGATACCAGACTTCACTGTTTAGTAACAACCATAGTCGATTACCATTGTCTTTTTTGCCTGATAAGTGCTCCGCCAGTAATTCGTTAATCGTTGCCTGCTGGAAATAATCATCGGCTGCCAGCTGCGACTCCTTGAGAAAAACGTTAAACAATATACGATACTCGTCTGCCAGCATATAAGGCAAAGCAGAAGAAAAGCCCTGTTTGGGTCGTTCGAGTACATCCTTGGGCAGATAACGTTCCAGCAAACGTTTCTGTATAAAGCGCAGTGAGCGTCCACGCACTTTCATACGCATCGGTAATTTTGCGGCAAACTCAGCGACCTTGTGATCCATTAACGGGCTACGTACTTCCAGTGAATTTGCCATCG
>DAOWFN010000175.1 GCA_030637945.1 Gammaproteobacteria bacterium | reverse complement strand
TTTAAAAGTATTTGAGTCAAAAGGCATTGAATCGATGGATCTATCGCGTGTACGTTTGATCTTTAATGGTGCCGAGCCTATCTCACTCGAATTATGCCAGCATTTTTTAACCGCTATGTCTGCTTATGGGTTAAATGAAAAATCCATGTTCCCGGTTTATGGCCTGGCTGAAGCCAGCCTTGCAGTATCGTTTCCAAAACCACAAAGCTCACTTGAAAGTGTAAGACTAAAACGCCAACAGCTTGCCGTAGACGACAAGGTTAAGACCACAGACGATGATGATTCAATGGAATTTGTTCTAGTAGGCAAACCTATCAATGACTGCCATGTCCGCATTGCAGATATGGATAATAACCCGCTCCATGAAAACACCGTTGGAAAAATACAATTAAAGGGTGACAATGTAACCCAAGGTTATTACCTTGCTAATGATATCAACCGAAAACTGATAACTGAGGATGGCTGGCTCGACACTGGCGACCTTGGCTCGTTTATAAATAATCAGATGATTATTACCGGCAGGATCAAAGACATCATCTTCGTAAACGGCCAAAATTTTTACTCGCATGATTTAGAAAATATTTTACACCGGCTAGATGAACTAGAACTTGGAAAAGTGATAGCAACGGGCGCTAGAAAGTCGGGCGCTGATGACGATGAGTTGCTTATATTCATTCTTTACCGTGGTGAGATCGAAGCCTTTATCCCGCTCGTTAATACCATTCGTAAGACCATAAACGAAGCCACAGGCGCCGTAGTACATCAGGTAATTCCTGTAAAACGCATCCCCAAGACCACTAGCGGAAAAGTACAGAGGCACTTGCTCAGCGACGAATATATCTCCAGCGATTATGAAGAACAAATCAACGCTATAAAAAATTTGCTTATACAAAGTGACGAAAACACCGAAGACGATGATACGGACTCACAAGAAAGCAAAATCCTGCAGATATGTAATGCCACTGTTGAAGATAAAAACATCAAACTTGATGACAACCTGTTCGAAATCGGCATAAGCTCTTTGTCGCTCGCGGAGATACATGAACAGCTTGACGAACTTTATCCCGGCAAGGTCGATATCACAGACCTCTTCGATAACCCGACAGTCCGTGAGTTATCAAAGTTTCTTGAAACCCTTACAGAGTAATCATCATAGTCCATTATAATCCTGGTAACGTTTTTTATAGGCGTTACCAAAATGTATCTCTAGCCGAAAAAATATTAGCCACTTGGAACGTCTATCATCTTCGATCATCAGGCGCTGCGCATCAACAGTAATCGGCCAGGTTACTTCAGGCGATATCTCATAAAACAGCCATTCACGATGAAAATTTTTCCTGAACCGGATGCCTACACGATAATTTACTGTTTTGGACAACGGCTCAGTTATCCCATTCATGCTTGTCTCGTAAGCAAACGATGATTTTTTGTTTATCCAGTGATACAGAACAAATGCTTGCAACCAATCAACACCGTCGTAATCTTCAGAAACTTTTGCTTCCGTCGAGGCGCGAAATAAAAAATTATTGCTAAGCGCCTGTTCAAAATCAAACCTTGCTTTCGCGCTGTTAACACCATCCTTCCATTGCGCTTCCTGTGTAAACCTCAGTATTATGTCCTGGTAGACAGGATACGTGTAACGATAACGAAAACGTATCTTGGGTGATAAACTAACACTTACGTTAAATTTAGATCTGGCGTTTTCTTTCAGATCTAATTGCAGGCTAAGGCTATTGTTTGTCTCACTGCCATTACCTGGCGCAATATCACGTAGGTCTTCATCTTCTTCACCCTCAAACGTTAACCTTAGCCTGTCCTTAAAACCGGGCAGTACAACACTAAGATTAAGTCGCGTTTTAAATTTGAAGTACTCTTCCTCATCATAGGTAAAATCATTTCTCCAGCGGACATAGGTGCCGGCAACACCCTCATCAAATATTCTATCTGTAGCGAAAAAATTATCGAACCATAAAGCCGGCTCACAAAACCTGGAATTAATATATATCTGCGAATGGTCGTACCAGCTCTTTTCGTACTCGTGCTCGTCCAGCTCCCGCTCACAGGGATTTTCAGGATTCTCCCTTCTGATGATGTGATAATCATCCAGATCTTGTACAGCATCTGCCGTTTCTGTATCCGATTCATCTTTCTCAGCATCGATAAGCTCACCATCTTTTTCTGTTCCTTGTTCTGGCACATTCTCTTCTGCGCCAACACCCTCCTGAACAACTTCAACCTCTGGTAACTGTTCGGGAGATTCTGCATATAACACTGTTGTAATACCAAGCAGGCATATACACACAACGAATTTTTTTAAAATAAAATACACTAAAAATCTTCTACACGCTTAATTTATCACTCGTTATATTTACTGTAAGATACCGGGTATCTTATCAGGCGATTTCATACTAACAGCCAAATGAATACCACAAAAAGACCCTCCCCAGAAACCGTTGCTGCCATAGACCTCGGATCAAACAGTTTTCACATGATCGTTGCACGCCTGGAAAAGTCTGGTACCTTATCTGTTATAGACCGTTTGAGAGAAAATGTACGTCTTGGCGGTGGCCTTGATGCAGATGGGGCCATTGATAATTCCACTCAGAACCGTGCTTTTGAGTGTCTTGAAACTTTCGCCCAACGAATTCGTGACCTGCCTCATTCATGTGTACGCGTTGCCGGCACAAACACATTACGTGTCGCCATCAATGCACAGTCTTTTGTTAACAGAGCAGAGGTCATCTTAAACCATCCGATAGAGATTATTGCCGGTCGTGAGGAAGCGCGGCTGATCTATCTCGGTGTTGCCCACGGGCTTGCGACTAAAGAGGGCAATCGACTGGTTGTTGATATCGGCGGCGGAAGTACCGAGTTTATTATCGGCAAAGGTATGCAGCCAGTGCGCAGGGAAAGCCTCTATACCGGCTGCGTAAGCGCCAGCAAACGTTTCTTCAACAATGGCGATATCACTGAAGACATAATGAATGCGGCGGAACTTGATGCGGCTTTAACGCTGTTTCCACAATCTGCCAACTTTCAATCCAGTCAATGGGATGAAGCTATCGGCTGTGCAGGCACCATAAAGGCAATTGCCGATATCGTACATGAGCAGGGCTGGTGTTTAAATGGCATTAGTTATAAGTCATTACAACTATTACGCAAAGCAGTAATCGACGCTGGCCATATCGACGATATAAATTTGGCTGGATTAAGCCAAAATCGTAAACCTGTACTCGCTGGTGGATTATCAGTATTACTCGCCGTATTTAAAACACTAAAAATTAAACAGATGCGGGTATCGGACCAGGGCATGCGCGAAGGCCTGCTCTATGATCTCGTTGGTCGTATAACCTATCACGATGTGCGTGATGCAACTGTGGAATCCGCCATGTCTCGCTGGGGTATCGACATCGAGCAGGCTAAACGCGTCACCAACACCGTTGAACAACTATGTCAGATGACTTGTGAACAATGGTCTATTGATATGGAACAAATGAGGCCACTGCTTAAATGGGCGGCAATGCTACATGAGATAGGACTTCAGGTTTCACATAACAATTATCATAAACATGGCGCCTACCTCTTAACTAATGCTGACATGCAGGGTTTTTCTCGACAGGAACAGGCGCTGCTCGCTGCACTGGTTTTATCACACCGCAGTAAATTTAGAATCAATGCCTTCAAAGAACTGATGAAGCCTTTCGCAAAAGTTGGCAAACACATGTGCGTACTGTTGCGAATAGCCGTGTTATTACATCGTGGACGAACCGGCCAGTTCATTCCTGACATCAAGGTCACCGTAAAAAATACAGAAATTAATCTACAGTTTCCAGAAGACTGGTTAGATGATCACAGCATGACACTTGCTGATTTAATAAAAGAAATCAATCACCTCGATACCGCCGGTTATAAATTGAGCTTTAAATAGCAAAACGATTCTGATTAATTATCATGTTAAAAACTATCTTATTTATCAGTCTTTTATTTCTTACCGCCTGCACTACAACTTACGATACCGGGTCTTTTACACCCATACTGACTAGTGACGATACAGCGGTTGTTTATATTTATCGACCACCAACTATATCCAATGCCATTTATTCCCCCGAGCTATTTATCAACGAAGAATATAAGATCTCTATAAAGAATGGTCAAAGTTCGCTTATTAAGCTTACCCCCGACAATTATATATTTGCAATCGAACCAGATAAAAGTTATTCCGGGATAACGCAACTTTCACTTACTTTAGTAGCAGGTCATACCTATTATATTCGCGTCGACACGTCTCTTAAAATTAAAAGCGCTACAACTTACGAGCCTTACCAACGAAACTTTAATTTGATACATGTAGATGAAAACCTGGCGATCAGCCAGATTGAAAGATGCTGCCTCTCTAAAAACAAGAGCTCGACAGAACGAGTCTTATCGCCTGGAAGTGAAAAACAGACTATCGACGGTTTCTCAGTAGACAAAACACAAAACCCTTTTTCTCATTAACATGCCTGCTGATTTGACACATTCACAGCAACCATTATAGGGAATAATCATGATGGCTTTATTTATAGCCTGGTCTGCCACCGCTATCGGTCTGGGCGTTGCGACATTAATGGTTCCTGGCATCAGGTCCAAAAGTCTTCTTGCTTTTATTGTTGCAGCAACCGTACTCGGATTAATAAATGCATTTCTTAGGCCCGCACTATGGTTTCTAACCGCACCACTGTCTGTTTTAACATTTGGCTTATTTGCGCTCGTGATAAACGCATTGATGATAATGCTTGCTGCTGCACTTGTTCCAGGCTTTGAAGTAAAGGGGTTTGGGAGTGCGTTCCTTGGTGCAACTATTATGGCGATTATTGGATTAATCGCTTTTATATCAGTACCGCTATTAACAGGCGCTGATATAAACTGGACGAGCTATGAATATCGCTCACAACCTTACTAAGCGCTACTTCTCACCTTTAGTCGCTTTACTGACAAACATACTAAATAAATAAATCATCATAGCGATCATAAACATAACTATGCCAACGGTTAACCAACCCGTTAAATCATTAAACAACGCACCGAATACTTCCATCACACCCACCTCTCGTCTATCCTTCGCTGTATATTTAATACCAGAAATTCAGTATTGATACACATCAAACAAACTGCGAAAAATCAATCGTTGAAAATAATTAACTTAAAATCTCATCCGGAACATCTCGAATTACTTGCAAGATGGCACCATGCAGAATGGTCTTATCTCAACCCGGAAGAAAACATTGCGCAACGAATTACCAGGATGCGATCTTACTTAAACGATGACTTTATACCAAGCACATTTATAGCAAACGATAGAGAGTTACTAGGCTCAGCGGCTATCGTTAAAAATGACATGGAAACAAAACCGCAATTGTCTCCCTGGTTAGCAAGCGTCTATGTCGCCCCGCCAAACAGGAACAGAGGCATCGGCACAAAACTTGTCCTGCATAGTATGGAAATGGCACGATCAAATAATATAAACAAACTTTATCTTCTTACGCCAGACAAAAAGTTATTTTATCAAAAACTTGGCTGGCACATTATTAGTGAAGAGATGTATCATGGTTATACGGTTACAGTAATGGAAATCTCTTTAAACAATATATAAGCGTTGTCGCAAACAGTACCAATAAACATATTTTAAATTATGCTGAAACTAAACCTGTCTTTACTTGCCTGGGATACCGATACATTCAGAGATGTTTTTATACAGGAGATCTGTGCATTAGATGCAGATACACTGCCTCTTCAGCAAGGGCTGCTGCATAGCAGCTATGCAAATAGCGATAACTTATCTGCAACTTTACTAGATATGAAAATTGATGATAAAAAACTATTTGTTAAAGCCGGTTTGTTTTACACGGGCATTATTGCTGGCTGTAACTGCGCCGACGATCCGACACCCGTAGATGAAAATAATGAGTACTGCGAAGTTTTATTTTGTGTGGACAGAAAAACGGCTGAAACCATCGTATCACTTACCAGTTAATTTACCGATATCTGCTCTAGCAACCATTACTCTTCGATCAGATTTTTAATTATCTTTATCACCTCAGGATGATTAAATACACGCCCGCCTACTGCACGATATCGAATGTTACCCTGCTTATCAATAAGATAGGTTGTCGGTAACCCGCGCACGGCATAATCCTGTGAGACCTGGCTCGTCTTATCAAACAAGATTTCAAAGGTAGGATCTATTTCCAACTGCCCCGTAAACGCGAAAACATCATCAATTTCTTCCATTTGGTTTACCGCTATCACTTTAAATCCCTCCGCATTTATTTCCTGATGTAACCTTTCCATCGAAGGCATCTCACGGATGCATGGCGGGCACCAGGTCGCCCAGAAATTAAGCAACACTACCTGACCGCGATAATCCGACAGCTTTTTCTTTTCTTCATCCATGTTTTGTAATTCAAAATCACTCGCGGGTATTATATTTTTAACCGGCGTTAAATTGTGGCTTAACTCGGGCTGCTGCCAGTCAGCCAGTGCTGATAATGAGATAAAAAACAGTGTTAATGTTAAAAACTTACTTAAATTCATCATGCTAAATATTTCTTATTGACCCCTAATCATCCCGGTTCTAACTATTCACGTCAGGCAGCGTCTCAGGCGCACATTGCATATCTTCTAAAATGCCACTATACGCCACCCCATCGAGCTGCCATTTATATATTAAATCGAACTTACTCTCTCTCGGTAACTTAATCGTAGTAAATCCCTGTTGCCAGTCACCAACGGCGAACTCTCCTGTATCTGGCAATAATGTCCAGGAGAACAGGATGCCGGCTTTTCGCCACTCTTCCAACCATTGCGTTTTTGTTTTAACCGGTAGCTCCTTCACAGGCAATCCTTGCTCGGCCTTTGGTCTATAACGCCATGTGTCCACACGGTAACTCATGTGCTTATCAGATGTATTTTTTAAAATAGTTCCGAATACACAGTAAGATGCCGCTCGCTCGACTTCTTCTGCCGGGAAATTATGTTTCGCATAGATCGCCCGGATAAAGTCTGGCAACAACTGAATAAATTCAACCTTAAAACCGATATCATCGACTGTCCACGTCAACAACCCACTTACTTCATTTTTATGTATCGAAACTTCAGCAGTATGCGCTGCTGAAGTCATTGCAAGCAAAGCGGTTAATAGTATTATTTTGTACAACATCATATTGACGTGTGGTGCCCTTATAAAAGACTGGTTTATTTGTTTATAGTAGGGGGAACAAACATTATGTACAAGCCAAGATCTCATAATAATTTGTACCCACTTCGCCACATAATTTTTATATAATCGAAATATCATCATTAATGGTCAGGCAATATGAAATCCCTTATTAAGCAGTTACTACTTCTCATCAGCCTTTCGCTATCAACCAATAGTTTTGCCTACCCGGAAATTCCATTCTGCCCTGCGGGCGGCCCACCTGGCTGGATGAACTATTTTGATTCCAGGCATAATCAAAACAGATGGCAGCACCGGAATTATTACTATGGAAACTATCCGCCTGCCAGCTATTACCCGAAGTACCACCACCCGAAATATCGTCACTTTAACAGCAACAGGCCTGCCAACGACAAACAGGATAATCTCCGCCGCCGCAGTAACAATGTTACCAACAATCATCCTCGCAATAACAATACCAGGCACTATAACCGGCGCAATAATCCGTCTGTCTACACACGACCTGTTAATAACAGGCCTAATTACTACCGGCCATCACCACATATGTCACGCCCCTATACTGATAACGTCTCACCCCGTAATCTGCCAATACTAAATAACCGGCGCTGATGATATTTGGCCTGAAACATTTCTACTAATCGCTTTGTCCTGCTTGACAGGCTTTTACTAAAGACACATCAAACCCGCTTTCTCTGTTTAGAAAAACTTCTTTATTTTTACTTTACCAGGCGACGTATAAAAATATCTTATATAGATTGTGCCGGTATAAACAGCCCTGACTTCTCGTGTTTATCTAGTATTTTCAATACCTTATTAGCGCTCTCCTGCTTCGCGCATCATTAAGACTTTTTTTAACCTCGCTCTCTCACTTGACTTTTAAGCGCATCAGCGCCCTAATGTTATTTATCTATTCTCTGCCTTATATGCGATGGGAGGATTTAGTTATGCAACCAAAAGCTTCCATGAGTGGCTGGAAAAGAGTCACCCCCGCACTCGACGTTGAAATTAAGCATGGCGTACCTGTACACGTCTATTGCAACGATAGTGTACAGCCTCGTGATGATAGTCAGATTACCGATAGAGTACACAAGCTTACAGGCCTTACCGTTTCTGTACGTGATGCGATAAACCTTTCTACAAAAGAACATGAATGGTCTGTATGTGTAGATAAAAGCGAGTTTGAAGAGGTTTTACACCGCTTGGCTTTGGCATCTGCCGCGCTATATGTTGATCGTTTCCATAAACCAGTCGATCATACCGCCACCGACTGGGATGAAGCAGAGTTTAGCTATGACTTTAACCATGCGATGGAGCATTGCTGCATACCGTGGGGCTCATTAAATAAGCAAAGTTACTTCGATCGTTACGTGAACGTCATGCATAAAGAATCTACTCGTCTAGTAAATGCAGGCATTTCACCTTTGGTCGAAGCCGAATAGTTCGACGGTTATGTCTTTTGGCACAACGATAAAACGAAATGCTGATTATTATACAACTGATACGAGCAGGAACTTAATCGTCAGGCAACGACCTAAATTTAACGAACCCTTTAACCGAGTAAGTGGAGAGCGCAGATGAAAAGACATTATTTTATTAGTGACAACCTCGATGATCTTGATCGCATTGAAGTCGAATTAGAGCGCAGGGGCGTCAACAAACCACAGATACACGTCTTAAGTAAAGATGATGCCGGGGTAGATACGCATAAACATCTGCATAATATTGAGGCTGTCTTTAAACAGGACGTAGTCCACGGCACAATTATTGGTGCGGTGTTAGGCATATTGGCGGCAGCAGGCGTGATGGCTATTGCCTACTTCACCAAACTACCTGAGACATTTACCTGGATGCCTTTTTATTTCTTATCCGTAGTTATGTTTGGTTTCATTACCTGGAGCGGTGGCTTTTATGGTATCCAGACTCCACATAAAGACTTCCGTCGGTTTCAAGATGATATTAATAATGGAAAACATATTTTTATTGTCGATGTTGATCCATCACAGGAAGACATCATGAAACAGGTCGAACTTGGTCACCCTCAGCTTGTCGAGGCGGGTACGGGTCCTGCAACACCTCGGTGGATCGTTATGGGACAACAAAGTTTTAAAGACATTACTAGTACAACTTTTCCATAAACAACTGTTGATACTTCCGTTTTTATGACGGCTATACACAATAGGAGCAACTGATGAACATTACACCTGAATCTTTCCCGAACGCACCTGATGACTGGGATATCGAAACAGCATCAACAACAGCTAAGGCGGACGGAATAAATTTGAGCGATGACCATTGGGATTTAAT
>DAOWFN010000211.1 GCA_030637945.1 Gammaproteobacteria bacterium | reverse complement strand
TTTTGCCTTAAAGAAAGTACAGGCGAGATCGTAGCGCTGAATGATGATCGAGAAGTGTTATGTAAATGGGCTTCCATCAAAGATTTTAAAAGTTGCCTATCTGAAAGAGAAATTGAATATGATGACAGGCCACAGATAGATAGCTCATTGCTTTCTCCTGATTATTTTGAAAAATCGAATGGATGGAAGAAAAAACATTAATACAAAACTTAGGTGCGACCCGTTTAGAAAATCGGGGACAGATAACGGTTATTAATGGCTATCTGATTTTAATCCTGGTTAGTTCCCTATTACACTATTACGATGAAGGCTCTGACGCCGTTACGTGACCTTGTTGCGCGCGTAGATCCAGGCCAGCAGCATTGCAATAATAGAACCGCTAAACGCCAGGAACGAATCTTTCTGCGCATCCCATTCATCACCCTGCGTTCCCAGGTAAGCACTGCCGAGTTCGGGGCTAACCAACATCGCCACAATCGCCTCTAATACCTCATAAAAAGCGCTGAAAGCGAGAATCATCACCACCGCCAGGAAGTAGGACCAGGCCCGCTTTACCTGCACCTGCCGCAGCAGAATTTCACGGAATGGGTATGCGATAAGCAGGCCAAAAGCAAAATGGACAATACGGTCGTAATGATTACGCTCAAAATCAAACATTGACTGCAGCCAGAATCCGAGCGGAGTCTCTGAATAGGTGTAGTGCGCACCGATAAGATGCAGACTGAGAAACAGGCTAAACAGCACATAGGAAAAATTAGAAAATTTGAACAAGGGATAAGTAAAAACCAGCAGTGCGCCGTAGACAAAGACCAGCAGGTTTTCAATCAGCCAGTCCTGTGGAAATAGCGGGTTAATGGCAGTGATAACCCACAGCAAAAGCAGCCACACCACAAGGCCCTGCAAAAGACGATTACTTCGAAAGGATTTTATTGTCTCCAGAGTATCCTCTACTGCGGTGAAAATAAACCGCCAGATAAGATTTCTAATAAGTCTATAGCATAATGTAGATTACTTCATCGTGTTAACGATTACACTATATTGATATTTGTTGTTGTATAAGACGTGAAAACTAGCACCGCTGTTATTTTGTCATCTTGACTGGAGCGGTAGCAGAATGGAAAGATCTTGAATCCCTCATGATACTGCACTTAAGATCCTTCCACTACGCTGCGCTTCGGTCAGGATGACAGTGTCAAGTTAACGGGACAGCAGTTCGCCTGCCTCCTTTAATTATGAAGTTATCTTTAAACCACTACAGGTTTTTTATATACGCGATCATTTTTTTACGCATAGCCTCATCAGGCAAACGCCCATAACCCGCCGCTATATTTTCACGCAGATGTTCAATCTGTGAAGTCGCCGGTATGGCACAAGTAACAGCTGGATGTGAGATGATAAATTTCAAAAAGAATTGAGCCCAGTTCGCACAATCTATTTCATTCGCCCAGACAGGTAATGGGTACTTTTCAAACTTATCAAAAAGACCGCCACGTTGAAACGGCCGATTGATGATCACGGCAATGCCCTTGTCCTTTGCCAAAGGCAATAAAGTCTCTTCAGCTTCCCGATCCAGTATGTTGTAGGTGAGCTGCACAAAGTCCAGTTGCTGAGTACGTATGATATGTTCTAACTCATCATGACGCCGGCCATGAGATGTTGTTACGCCAACATAACGAATATCACCCTGTTGCTTCATGGTATGCAACGTCGGTAAGTGCGTTTCCCAGTCAAGCAGGTTGTGCACCTGCATAAGATCCAGCTTGTCTAAACCCCACAACTGATGTGAATCTTCCATCTGGATAAACCCCTGGCGGTTGCCCGTTGTCCACACCTTGGTCGCAGAAAACAGACCATCATGCTGTCCGATACGCTTGAGACCTTTACCGATCACCTCCTGGGCAACACCATACATGGGCGAAGAATCCAGCACCCCGCCACCACGCGCTAAAAAATCACGCAAGATAGCAATACGGCTATCAAGTTCTTCCTTATCATCAACATCGATAGCAAAGGTCAACCATGAACCAAGACCAATAGCAGGAATTTTTTCACCGGTAGATGGAATAATGCGCATGTGCTTGCCGGCAGAGGCCGTGGAAAGAGATAAAGCAGAATAACTGTGACTGGCAGGCAGAGCCGATCCCAGGGATGATCCGGCGATAGCCAGATATTTAAAAAATTGTCGACGTGTAATTGACACCAGCATCACCTGCAGCAATCAATTGTTAATAGTAACATTCTACATCGAGATAAAGGGGCGGAGGTATTATTATTTAGCTACTTAAACTGACAGCATACCTGCCAGCTTTGTTCGATATTGTTGCGCCATTTCTGGGTTATTGGGGGCTATGGTATTGATGATGGTGATGATCATCTCTCTGGCAGCACCTTCTTTGAATTCGGCATTGTTCTGCTGAATGTAGAACAGATGATCTAGTGCCTTTTGCGTATTATGTTGTGCGATCTCACAAATTGCGCAATCAAAACGGGCTTTATAATCATCTGGATTAGCGAGCAGTACTTTATTTAATGCATCCAAACCTGCTGTTTTACTCGCCTCATCAATTATCCATAGCTGTCCGGTGAGGCTGAGCCCGGTTTCACTATTTTTAACCTCATCAGGCAATCGATAGAATAAACCATGTGCCTGTTCTAATTTGCCCATATCGATAAAGATCTGAACCATGTCCAACGCTACATTCGTATTTGACGGATCTTGCTGTATGGCCAGTGCCAGCAACATGATGGCGTCATGGGTATTACCCTGCATGTGAAGCTGACGTGCCTGCATGCGTTTCTCTTCGGTCTCATTAACAATATCGAAACTTTTCAACAAAGCTCTGGCTTCTTCTTCGTTTAGTCCACCCTCTTCTGACACCGTAACCTTACCGTCGACGAAGACTTTCAGTGTCGGTACATTCTCGATGCCATACTTTTCTTTAAGTTCGTTATTCTCTTCTATATCAACTTTGGCGAATATAAATTGTTCTGCAAACTCTTTAGCAAGCCCAGCAAACATGTCGGCCATTAGTATGCATGGCTCAGACCACACGTTAATAAACGCAACAAATACCGGTGCTTTATTCGAGTTGCCGATAACGTATTTATCAAAACTTCGATCACTGACTTCAAATACAAGAACTTCTTTACTCATTTTATTTTCTGTTGTTACACATACGGTTGATGGTGTTATTTTATCTAATTGCTAAAGGGCCTATGGAATCAGTAATTAAAAGGGACTGTCACTTTTAGTTGGAAAAAGCAGCCACACCACAAGGCCCTGCAACAGACGATTAGTTCGAAAGGATTTTATTGTCACCAGCGTATCCTCTACCGCGGTGAAAATAAACCGCCAGATAAAATTTCTAATAAGTCTATCGTATAATATAGATTACTTCATCGTGTTAACGATTATATTGCCTTTGTTGTTATTCTGAGGCATGTGTCCTGTCACCGGTTGTGTTGCTTTTTATTCTTCCGTTTTTTAAGCATCAATGGGGTCAAGTCTTTCATAGTTCATTTATCAAGTTTGTGCACACGGCGTTTTCTTTTTAATGTTCAATTTCTTCTTTTAATATATCTTCAAGTTCAGATACAAAACCTTCATGATCAACATACAGGATAGCTTTCAGGCCCATTTTCCAGGCTGTTTGTACATTTTTTTCACTATCATCAATAAAAAGCACTTCGCCGGGCTGTAGTTTCAGGTCATTAACCACATCAGTAAATAATGACGGATCACGCTTGCCTTTGCCAAGATAATAACTGTTATATATGTGATCGAATTCTCTAAAAAAGTGATCGCGCTTATCCAGTTCATTCAACCAATGCGTTTGATCACTCAGAATACCTGTAACATACCCTTTAGCTCGAAGACGTCTAACAAGTTCAATCATCCAGTGTCTTATTTGAAAGCCAACAAAAATTCGATCAGTGAGGAAATCATCATCACCTTCAAGACCTGTGCGTTTGCGTAACAACGCCCAAAAATCAGTCGCAGTGCCATGACCCAAAACAAAACCAGAATCATACACTGCCTGCATACCCTGCTCTGGCATACTGCGCACATCCAAAGATTGCTTTTCAGCTAAATCAACAAGTCCGTTATAAAACCCTTCTTCGGCTATTACACCACCATAATCAAACAGCACCGCACGAATAGCTGCTTTACTCATAAGGGTACTCTATTAATTCTGGATGTGACAGATTGAGATTCAAAATGTTCAAGAGCAAGGCGCTAAGCGCCTGTAATAGTTATTCTATTGAAAGTGCTTAGCAACGCGGCTATTTGGTATTTTGAACTCAAGATGTTCATTCATGAAGTAATAGAGGTGCCCATAACTTATCGCACCAACAAAATATCACTTTCCAGTGAATTAATCAGCTGCTGTAATACCTGCTCATTGTCAATCAACCGGCTATCTTCAGTTAGTACAAGTAATCCCGGTGAGTACTCCTGCAATAATAGAAGAACCTCATCCACACCTGAGAAATCTGCAATCTGGCAAACTGCATGCCCATTCTGCTGACTGATTAACTGTTCTACATGTTGTTTTGAATGCTGACTATCAACGATAACGAACAATTGAGAACTGTTTTTAGCTGCCTGTGATAAAGCGATGCTTAATGCTTTTTCGCATGACGGGTTTTGCTCATCATAAACCATGGCAACCACATGTTTTAAATGATGCTGCTGCTTTCTGCCCGCCGTTGAATATACTGCAGGAATAAGCACCATATTCACTTCTTCTCTACGATTTTTAATAATCTGCGTTTTCTGACCACGCGTATAACTGAAGCTTAACGACACGCTCCGGGTAACAGCAATTTTCTCAATCTGCTTTTTAATGCTTTCCGCATCAGCGCGTAACTTCTGCATTATCAATGCCGAATCGATACTGCTTATCTCTGCAGTATGCAACGACACTTCACGAGTGAATGGTAGTTCTACTGCATTCAAAAGATTACTATCTTCGATGTATAGCGCCTGAATACCAGTCTGCGATCTGACTGCAAGCTCAATAACAGTCTGCATAGAAACCGTGGCATAACCAGCAGCATCAAAAACAATCAGAATATTTTTAAGATTTGAGTTCATTTTTTCTGGTGAAATTATGCTCTGGCACTTTATTATCGGCAGCAAAAAATTTACGTAACTTGTTCAGTTCATCTATTCGCTTCTGCACTAGATAATTAATAGTGCGCTGAGGATAATGGTTATTCTTATCTTTAACTCCTGCTTTTCTGTCTGTGAGCAGCTCCATCATCTGATCTATCGTTTGTACCGAATAAATAGCAAACCTGTTTTCCTTTACTGCCTCACGAACATCTGCACGTAACATGAGATGTTTAATATTTGATCGCGGTATTACAACAGCCTGATCGCCCGTTAATTCTCTTGCATTACAAATATCAAAAAATCCCTCTATTTTTTCATTCACACCACCGATAGTTTGTATCTCACCATATTGATTAACCGAACCGGTCACTGAAAAGTTCTGCTTGATAGGCACATCAGCAAGTGCGGAAAGCAGTGCGCAGAGTTCAGCAGCTGAAGCACTATCACCTTCCACCATTCCATAGGACTGTTCAAAAACCAGACTGGCGGATAAAGATATCGGCTGATCTTTTGCATAACGATTCGCCAGGTAAGATGAAAGAATCATTACACCCTTTGAATGAACGGAACCGCCAAGATGCACTTCTCGTTCAATATCAATTACCTTACCCTGCCCCAGCCTTGCTGTAGCGGTAATTCTCGATGGACGGCCAAAGGTATAATCACCCAGCTGTATCACACTGAGCGCGTTGATCTGCGCGACTTTTTCACCACTGGTATCAAGCAGGTAGTTGCCTCTGATCACCTGCTCATGTACACGCTCACGTATCTGGTCAAGCCTGTAGCGCCTGGTATCGATTGCCTGCTGTACATCTGTTTCGGTAACTTCCTGTCGATTAGACTGTCTGGCCCAGTAATCACCTTCCCTTAACAAATCCAGCAGGCTGCCCATGTGTAACGATATTTTTTCACTGTCTTCTAGCAGCCTTGCACAATGCTCAATAATCCGTTGCACAGCTTTTTTATTAAATGGCGTGAGTTCATTTTCTTTCTGCAAACCTGCAATCAGCTGTGCATAAAGCTCACTGTTCTCATCGCTACGATCGATGTCTTCAGCAAAGTCTGCTGCAACCTTAAACAATAAACCAAATTCAGGGTCATATTCCTTGAGCAAGTAATAAAGCAATCGACTTCCTGTAAGCACAACTTTCACATCGATAGGAACAGGTTCCGGCTGCAATGAAGTTGTGCTGGCAAAGCTAAGCATCCTCTCCAGGGATTCGATACGCACTTCATGGGCATGAATCGCACGCTTTAATCCTTCCCACGAAAATGGTGACATCAGGACTTTTCGCGCATCCAGCACCAGGTAACCACCATTGGCCCGATGAAGCGCACCGGCTTTTATCAGTGTAAAATCGGTTAACAGTGTTCCGTACTGAGCAATATGTTCTATCCTGCCAATCAGGTTGACATAACTTGGATTATCTTCATAAATAACCGGTGCGCCTGTGGTCTGACTGTTATCCACCAGCACATTAACCTGATATCTCGAAAACGCCGAAAGAATTGTCTGGCGATTATCCTCCGATTCTTTTTCTATACCTAATCTTCGGAAATCGTTTACATTTTCAATAATATCCTGCTTGATAGCATCGATATAATTTAAAACATCAGGCAGCTTAATGTATTTTAAAGTTAATTCAGAAATAGACTGATTGACCACAACTTCAGATATCTCTCGGTTTAACTGTTTAATGTTTTCCCTGTTTTCCTTGTACCATACCGGTATCCTGTGAATAGTCTCTATGAGCTCTTTTTCAATTTCATCAATAATCTTTTTTATTTCTTTCTGTTCTTTCTCATCCAGTTTGTCAAATTCTTCTGGAGAAAGAACCTTTCCGTCCTTCGTTGGCCCTAGCGTATAACCACCAGGAGTGTGCAACATAATTATCTTTTTTTTATCAGCCCTGTCATTAAGATCTTTAAATGCCATCATCTCCTTCTGTTTATATTCATCCTGTATCGCCTGCGTCCGCGTTCTGTACTCATCACTCTCGAATGCAGCTGGTATAGCAATGAGTATGTCTTCGAGTAGTTGCTGCATATCATTTTGTAATTGACGACCATAACCAGCGGGAAGCTTGAGTATTAAAGGTTTATGCTGTTGAGAGAAATTATTAATGTAACACCAGTCCGATGCTGCTTCGGCAGTGACCGATTCCTTAGCAAGTAATTTTTTTACCGTTGTATTTTTTCCTAAGCCGGTTGAACCCAGCACAAAAAGGTTATAACCATCATGTTTCATGCCTATGCCGAACTTAAGAGCACCCATGGCACGCTCCTGCCCCAGGTGCTCGCAATCATCTTTAATGTCAGCTGTAGTTTTGAATGACAATTGAGAAAGATCACAACTGTTATATAAACTTTCCACTGCAAGCTTAAAATTATTTTGATCGTTATTTTGCTTCATATATTTCTTAACCACATTATTTATATACAACAAAATTTAATAACATATGACTAACCTGCAGGTGTTATTAACACAGATTCTCAATCCACAATAAAATTAAAGTGACCGCCCATTAATTGTTCAACAGTATACTAATGATCCTCATTTGTCGCCGCCCCTTTTAATTATAAATCCAAACATCAAATAAAAGGAATAAAAGGGGTCAGACCCACTACTGTCCCAGCTAAATAAAATAAAAAGGCTTAAATCCCGCTGTGTTGATACAATGTAGTTGTCTAGAAAACACAGTATAAACAGGAGATTTAAGCCATGTCTCATAATAACACCGTATTATCACAACTGCTCA
>DAOWFN010000056.1 GCA_030637945.1 Gammaproteobacteria bacterium | reverse complement strand
CGTAAAAGCAGAAAATCTGGCGCATTTAATTAGCTGGTCGATTCAGCAGGGTATGACGGTATTCGATATGCTAAAAATGCCGTTTTATCACCCGGTCATAGAAGAGGCTCTGCAGGCGGCTTTATATAACGCATTGTCACAGCTGGATGGTGATCACAATCTGGTAGAGCTGGAGCGTCTTTAAATGAATCTGTCATCTTAGTGTTTGTTAATGTTGTGCAGTAAATTTGGGTGAACAGGAAACCCACTGTCAGAAACTTGTTGAAGCGCAGCGCGGCTGCCAGTTTGGTCCCATAACTCAAAAGCGGATAAAGGTTGTAGTGCAGGCGTACTGTACTGCCGAATGGTTTGTAATAAATCCATCAGTAAGATAAAGCTTTCTGCTAGATGCTGATATAACTCGGCGATGCCCTGTTGGGTGACCGTGCTGATGTGGTGGTAAGCAGAACGGCCAAGATCGATATAATATGCCGCACTGACCTGTCTCTTTTCTGCTGACTGGGGGTACAGGCCGGATACCAGTAAACACTGGTCGCCGATGTCGCGTAATTGTTCATTACGTAAATTATTAGGTAGTTGGTGTGATGTTAAATAATCAAGCGCCAGTGCTCGAGAATTGAGTTGGTGATTTTTTGCGAATCGCATCAGAGTAAAGACGAGATAACTCTGCATGTCTTCATCGAGTTGGCAGCCATAATCCCGCTCGGCTTCGCGCACCAAAGTGTGCCATTGAGAAATCTCTGATGAATCTAATATGAAGCGCTTACCCATATCCTCACCCTCTATTTATCTTAGATGATATTTTTGAGCATTTACCCGACTGGCTATGATAATTCACCATAGTCACCTTCGTTATAGCCCTTTTTTAGTCGAAAAGCCATACAACACAGTCATTTGGCGCTCCCTTAGGTTATACTTCGCAGCATAATTTAACGAATAACAAAGGCTTTAAAGAGGCATGGCTTACGACGTTTCAACATTTCAGGGGCTTATTTTTGCGGTACAGGATTACTGGCAAAAACAGGGCTGCGCAATATTGCAACCACTCGATATGGAAGTGGGGGCAGGCACCTTTCATCCAGCGACATTTTTACGTGCTATCGGTCCGGAGCCCTGGCGTGCCGCTTATGTGCAGCCTTGTCGTCGCCCAACCGATGGCCGTTATGGGGAAAATCCGAACAGGTTGCAGCACTACTATCAGTTCCAGGTGGTATTAAAGCCATCGCCTGATGATATTAAGGATTTATATCTAGGCTCGCTTGAAGCACTGGGGTTTGATCTGTTGGAGCATGATGTACGTTTTGTAGAAGATAACTGGGAATCGCCGACATTGGGTGCCTGGGGTTTAGGTTGGGAAGTCTGGCTGAATGGCATGGAGGTGACGCAGTTCACTTATTTTCAGCAAGTCGGAGGCTTAGAATGCCGCCCGGTTACCGGTGAAATTACTTACGGTCTGGAACGACTCGCGATGTATCTGCAAGAAAAAGAAAGTGTATACGATCTGATCTGGACGAGTGGCCCGCAAGGTGATGTCACCTATGGTGATGTATTTCATCAAAACGAAGTTGAGATGTCGACTTACAATTTTGAGCAGGCTGATACCGAGACACTGTTTAAACAATTTGATAATTGTGAGTCTGAAAGTCAGCGACTAATCGAGCTGAGTTTGCCGCTGCCTGCGTACGAACAGGTTTTAAAGGCTTCACATATGTTTAATCTGCTGGATGCACGACATGCTATTTCAGTAACCGAGCGTCAACGTTTTATTTTGCGAGTGCGCGCGCTTTCGAGAGCCGTTGCTCAGGCGTATTACGATTCGCGTGAAGCATTGGGATTTCCTATAGGTAATTCTGCTGATACTGCCGCAGTTGGTGATGTCGCAAGTGAAAAAGGAGATGCCGCATGAGCGTTACTCCGATAACAGAAGATCTATTGATCGAGCTGGGTACAGAAGAGTTACCGCCAAAAGCGCTGAAAAAACTATCTAATGCTTTTACTCAAGGCATTATTGATGGTCTTAAAAAAGCAGGTTTTGAAATTAATGATGTCGAATCTTTTGCAGCACCAAGACGATTAGCAGTACTGATTAAATCTGTTGCTGCTATGCAGCCAGATCGAGAAGTCGAACGTAAAGGACCTAATTTAAAAGCGGCTTACGATGCCGACGGCAATCCGACCAAAGCGGTTATGGGATTTGCGAGATCTTGTGGTGTTGAAGTGGGCGACTTGCAGCAACAGGAAACTGATAAAGGTGTGTGGTTGATATTTAGGGCGACCGAGAAAGGCCATGTCTTATCTGACTTGATCGTAGACATTGTTAATCAGTCGTTAGCTAAATTGCCTATTCCAAAACACATGCGCTGGGGAGACAAAAACGAAGAATTTGTTCGTCCGGTGCATTGGGTGGTTTTAATGCACGGTGCTAATGTAATCGATGCACAGATCATGGGTTTAAAGACTTCCAATGTTACCTTTGGTCATCGTTTCCATGCGAAAGGTGAGATCAAGTTAGCTTCGGCTGACGAATATAAACAAAAATTGCTCAGCGAAGGTTTTGTCATCGCTGACTTCGAAGAAAGAAAACAGAACATTAAACAGCAAGTTATTGATGCGGTCGAAAAGTTAGGTGGTGTAGCGATACTGGATGAAGAACTGCTGGATGAAGTGACCGCTCTAAATGAATGGCCAATCGCTGTTGCCGGTGAGTTTGAACAAGTATATCTAGAAGTGCCATCAGAAGTTCTGATCAAAACCATGCAGGACAACCAGAAATATTTTGCAGTGCAAGATACATCCGGGCAATTAAAAAATTATTTTATAACGATCAGTAACATCGATAGCAAGTCACCGGAAAAAGTAAAGGCAGGTAACGAGCGTGTGGTTCGACCCCGATTGGCGGATGCTATGTTTTTCTGGCAGCAGGATCAAAAACAACCGTTGGATTCATTTAATGCCGCTTTAGAAAAAGTCGTATTTCAGGCAGAACTCGGTACTGTCGCAGAGAAGACAGGACGTGTTGCTAAACTGGCTAGATCGATTGCAGAGCAGCTAGGTGCAAATATAGAGTATGTGGATCGCGCAGTGATCTTAAGTAAGTGTGATCTAATGACCGACATGGTTGGTGAGTTTGCTTCATTGCAAGGCGTTATCGGCAAACGCTATGCGCAGATCGCCGGTGAACCAGAAGAGGTGGCGTTAGCAATAGACGAGCAATACATGCCGCGTGGTGCAAGTGATGACACGGCAACAACGAGTACCGGGCAGATACTTTCGATCAGTGACAAGATTGACACGCTGGTTGGAATTTTTGCTATCGGCCAAAAACCTACGGGTGAAAAAGATCCCTATGCGTTACGCAGAGCATCTTTAGGCGTTTTACGAACGATTATCGAGCGCCAGCTTGACCTCGATCTCAAGCAGCTGATTGCAACCTCAGCGCAATTACTTGCTGATAAAGTTGATGCCAGTAAAGTAGAGCAGGATGTATTTGATTACATCATTGAAAGACTGCGTGCCTACTATCTGGATCGCGGCATTCTGGCTGACGTCTTCGATGCGGTTTCTGCATTATCACCACCACGGCCATTAGATTTTGATAAACGTATCAAAGCGGTAACTGTTTTTCGTGGTCTGGCAGAAGCAGAAAGTTTGGCAGCAGCAAATAAACGTGTAGGTAATATCCTTAAAAAATCAGCAACTGACACTGTAACTTCAGTTAATGAAGATTTGTTTTCCGAGGCAGCGGAGAAGAATCTGTTTGATGTCTTGAGTGTTTTAAGTGAAACGGTTGAGCCATTATTTATTTCCGGTGATTATGAGGCCGCGTTAAGTAAGTTGTCATCGTTGCGTGACCCCGTCGATGCGTTTTTTGATTCAGTGATGGTGATGGCCGATGATGACGCGGTTAAAAATAATCGAATAGCATTGCTTAATACGATGAACCAGCTGTTTTTACGTGCAGCCGATCTGTCGCGTTTGCATCAATCATAAATAACAGATAATTTTGTCAGATGAAATTAATTGTTTTAGATAGAGACGGCGTTATAAACCACGATTCGGATGATTATATAAAAAATCCGGATGAATGGCAGCCGATAGAGGGCAGCCTCGAAGCCATCGCGCGTCTTAATCATGGTGGTTATACGGTGGTGATTGCTTCAAACCAGTCGGGTCTGGCAAGAGGTTACTTTGGCGTTGAAGCTTTGACGGCGATGCATAAAAAAATGGATGATCTTCTGGCAAAAATTGGCGGCCGTATAGACGCAGTTTTTTATTGTCCTCATGGACCAGATGATGCATGTGACTGCAGAAAACCAAAGCCCGGGATGTTGTTGGCGATCGGTCAACGGTTTAATGTTCCCTTGAAGGAAGTAGTTTTTGTGGGTGATAGCATCTCTGATATCAATACGGCGAATCATGCGCATGCAAAAGCCATGCTGGTCCGTACTGGCAAAGGTGTGCGCGCGGAAAAGATATTACAGTCTGAAAATAAAACATCCGTACCGGTCTATGATGACCTGGCTTCAGCCGTCACTGCAATTTTGCAATAACCAATAAATCTCTATGCAATCAAAACTTGTACTGGTCTTCCGTTCGTTATTGTTCTGGATAGGCTTCATTATCAATGTGGTCGTTTTCGGTCTGTTAATTGTCGTTCTCTTTTTTACGCCTTCTTCATTCCGTTTAAAAATCGCCCGTGCCTGGTCACTCACAAATAATTTTTTGTTAAAGATCTTTTGTGGAATAAATTTTAGGGTCGAAGGTAAGGAAAATTTAAATAATGTAGAGACAGCGATCATCTTAAGTAAGCACCAATCAACCTGGGAAACGCTCGCTCTACATTCTTTTACACCTTATGTGCGTTGGGTTTTTAAACGTGAGTTAATGCGTATACCAGTATTTGGCTGGGCTCTGGCGCTAACTGATCCGATAGCGATTAACCGTGGTGCGGGCAGGGCGGCAATAAAGCAGTTAATTAAAGAAGGCACGAAAAAACTAAACGAAGGGAAATGGATGGTTTTGTTTCCCGAGGGCACACGTACCTCACCTGGTAAAACACATAAGTATAAAATTGGCGGCGCCTTGTTAGCTGAAAAGAGCGGTTATCCGGTTATACCGATCGCACATAATGCCGGTGAATTTTGGCCTAAGCATAGCTTTATAAAATGGCCCGGTACTATTACTGTGGTTATTGGTCCGGCAATCGAATCAAAAGGCCGGCTTGCTGAAGAAATAAATGCGGACGTTTTCGACTGGATTGAAAATACGATGGAAGAGATTAGTGATAAGTCTAGATGGAATAGGTGATTGATAGCGTTTGTAGTTATTTTATGAGAGTAATTGCCCCTTAGTTCCTGCTGGAAAAGCTGAAAATCATTAGTCCGCAAATAACGCGAAAGACGCGAAAAAATAACAATGAGTTGCTGTCATCCTGAGCGATAGCGAAGGATCTAGAGCGCTTAAATACTATGCAGGTGTTAAGATCCTTCGCTATCGCTCAGGATGACGGCAAATAATATACGTTTTTTATTCGCGTCTGTCGCGTTATTTGCGGATTGTTTTATGTATGTTTTGAGTATTCATGGCGTTTTCGCTCAGTTGGCTGGTTCGACGAATAACGACTATATATTAAATAATGTCTTTGCGTTTTTTGTGGTTTGCTGAGCAATCATTGTTTGCGATGTATCTCTTAGTTTTGAAATAGCATCGAGAGTGTTTATAAGATAAGCCGGTTCATTTCTTTTGTTCATGTT
>DAOWFN010000202.1 GCA_030637945.1 Gammaproteobacteria bacterium | reverse complement strand
TTTATCTTCTTCGAAGTCAGCAGCATGATCCTGTGCATAGTAGCCAAGCTGCGCATTTTCAGACCATTTCACACTACCGGCAGATGGCTCCAGGTCGCCATATAAACACCTTAATAAGCTGGTCTTACCGATACCATTTGGACCGATGATAGCGACACGCTCACCAACCTCTACCATGAGATCAAGATTGGCAAATAAGTAATCATCAAAACTCTTTGCCAAACCTTCGACTTCAAGTGCCAGGCGGTGAAGCTTTTTATCTTCTTCAAAATAGATGTATGGATTCTTACGGCTTGAAGGCTTGACTTCTGCCAATTGAATTTTGTCTATCTGTTTTGCACGTGATGTTGCCTGTTTTGATTTTGAAGCGTTTGCAGAGAAACGGCTGACAAACGATTTTAATTCGGCGATCTGTGCTTTTTTCTTCGCATTCTCAGATTGTAAACGCTCGGTTGCCTGTGTTGATGCAATCATGTAATCATCATATGTACCCGGATACATACGGATCTCACCGTAATCTAAATCTGCCATGTGTGTACAGACACTGTTCAAGAAATGGCGGTCATGCGAGATAATAACCATGGTACATTTACGTTCGTTGAGTATATCTTCCAACCAGCGAATAGTGTTGATGTCCAGGTTGTTGGTTGGCTCATCCAATAACATGATGTCAGGTTCAGCAAACAACGCCTGCGCCAGTAATACACGCAATTTCCAACCCGGTGCGACTTCACTCATCGGCCCATAATGCTGTTCGATAGGAATGTCCAGACCTAATAGTAATTCACCTGCACGCGCTTCAGCTGAATAACCGTCCATCTCGGCAAATTCAGCTTCGAGATCACCTGCACGGATACCATCTGCTTCGCTCATTTCCGGGTTAGCATAAATCGCATCTTTTTCAGATTTGATCGCCCAAAGTTCTTCATGTCCCATTATGACCGTATCGATCACATTAAATTCTTCGTAAGCGAACTGATCCTGTTTCAATTTACCGATGCGCTCATTCGGGTCCTTAGAGACATTGCCTGAAGTAGGTTCCAGATCATCGCCCAGGATTTTCATAAACGTAGATTTGCCACAGCCATTTGCGCCGATAAGTCCATAGCGATTTCCATCACCGAACTTAACTGAGACGTTTTCAAAAAGAGGCTTGGCGCCAAATTGCATGGTTATATTTGCAGTTGATAACATTGTTTTATTCCGGGTATAAAAAAGTTTTAAGTTGTAAATTGAAAGTCGTAAACAACATGGTTCTAAGCAGCATCTCTCGTGCGAATATTACCATTTGAATTTTTCTTCCATGGCGAGGATGCTTTACCGCTTCTTGCATTACCGCCATTGTTTTCAGAGGCTATTCTTCTGGCATTTTTACCGGGCCTTGGTGATTTCTTGCTGGCAGATCTGCCTGATTTTCTTGCTGGCCGTTTTTGCTGCTGACCGCGGCCTCTATTGATGGGTTGCGCTTTTATAGAAGGGTCAGGATCAAAACCTTCAATTGTTTCTTTTGGAATCTCACGATTGATGAGCTTTTCGATATCTTTCAGTAATTTCAGCTCATCGACACATACCAATGACATCGCTTCACCTTCATTACCCGCACGTCCGGTACGACCGATACGATGCACGTAATCTTCCGGCACGTTTGGCAATTCAAAATTAACCACGTGTGGTAGCTGGTCTATGTCTATTCCACGTGCAGCAATATCGGTTGCGACAAGAACGCGTACTTTGCCTGATTTAAAATCGGCAAGCGCTTTCGTACGCGCGCCCTGGCTTTTGTTGCCATGAATAGCTGCTGAAGTAATACCATCTTTGTTTAACTGTTCTGCAAGGCGATTCGCTCCGTGTTTAGTACGGTTGAATACCAACACTTGCTGCCAGTTGTTAGAACCGATCAGGAATGAAAGCAGTTCGCGCTTACGTGTTTTATCTACGGGATGAATCACCTGTTTCACTGTTTCTGTTGCTGCATTTTGTCTTGCAACTTCGATAAGAGCAGGTGACTTCATCAAACCATTGGCCAATTTTTTTATGTCATCTGAAAACGTGGCAGAAAACAATAATGTTTGTTTCTTTTTCGGTACCAGTGCCAGAACTTTTTTAATGTCATGAATAAAACCCATATCCAGCATACGGTCTGCTTCGTCTAATACCAGAATATCCACGTTAGAAAGATTAGCTGACCTCTGATTAACATGGTCTAATAATCTACCCGGGGTCGCTATAAGAATATCAACACCTCTGATGAGCTTTTGTTTTTGTGGATTAATACTGACACCACCAAAAACTACCGTCGATTTGAGCGGCAGGTGGCGACCATAGTTATGGACACTATCTGCAACCTGTGCAGCAAGCTCTCTCGTTGGTGTAAGCACCAGCGCACGAATAGGGCGACGACCTTTTCCTGGCTTATCTGTCTCCATCAAACGTTGTAATAACGGCAGGGTAAAACCAGCGGTTTTTCCTGTGCCGGTCTGTGCACCACCCATTAAGTCACGGCCTTCCAGAATGATAGGGATAGCCCGCTTTTGTATCGGCGTAGGGGAACTGTAACCTTTTTCAGACACAGCACGGTGTAATTCGGCCATCAGGCCGAGTGATTCAAATGACATTAACAATGTTCTCCAGGGATCGGCCTACCTAGTACATTTGCATAGGTCGGTCTAGGCGGAAACATATTTAAGTGTTTCGAGGTAAAACGTAAAGGATTACCATTTAAAAACAGGTGCAGACCGAAGTGCACCAGAAATAGAAAGCGGATTATACCTGAAAATTATCTTAATATGTGACCAAAACCAACCCTATCTATAATAGGATATACCTGAGATGCAGTAATAACTTTCACCAGTACAAGCGGCTTAGTGGTTGATGTAAAACAACATTGCTTTTATATGTGGAGTTACACTAAATGGAGATGATAACTTCACCTTTTTGATTATAAGAATGGTCAATTCACAAGTCGGTTCAATCCTCATTATTATGCTGCTGTCAGTGCCATACTCAAGCCATGCTAATGAGCTGATCGACAGTTGCAGTGAGGAAATTTCTTCAAACGAAAAAAACAGTAAATTATGGACTGTTAATCTGACTGGTATAGGTATCATTACTGCATGGGGGATAGCTAACTGGAATTATTTTAGTCAAACACCCAAAACCACGTCTGAAGGCTGGTTTGGCAATGATACTAAATCCGGCGGCGCCGATAAGCTTGGGCACGCCTATACAGTTATGTACTGACGCATGGTTTGTCGAATCTATACGATTCGTGGTGCATTAATAAAAAAGATTCAGCCAGGTATGGTGCACTATCATCATTAGCTATCGTTGCCTATATGGAGCTTGGTGATTCATTCAGTGACTACTGAATACAGAAACCTTTGGTGCTTTCACCACTGATTATGAAAATTTAAAATATATTTTGGCATTAAAACTGAATGGTTTTTATTTTTCCCGCAGCAGCTTTTTAAAACATATCGAATTTCATGCCGATTATTATACGCGTGGTTTTTCTGACGCTGATGCGACTAAAGAACGAAACCTGTTTGTCGGCATTGGTTTTAATCTCACCGATCTGTTGCGAAGACATTCGTATAATAAAACAGCAACCTTGTTCAAGTATTACCAGATACCGGCAACCAGTATAAAGGCCACGAAGGACTTAAACGATCGATAGAGATGATACCTCTCTAGTCATCGAGATAATCCTTTTGCCATTCCAGATATAATGAATGGGTATATTTTGCAAAACTTTTTTTATCGCTGAACTGATCAGGTTTGATCGCATCGTAGGCATAATAATTAACGAGGTTTTTATTGGACTTAAATATTTGCCACAATTTTAATAGCAAAGATTGATTAGTCCATTCAAATGTTTCCTGATCAACATAATGTAAAAATACCGGAAGTATCGGCACGCCTGTTTGTAGAGAAATATCAAATGCACCGGTATGAAATTTTTCATATATGCGCCGCCCCTTACAGCCACCTTCGGGAAATAAAACGATGTTTTTGCCCGCTTTCACAGCATCGACCAACGACTGCAACGCTTCGTGCCTGGACTGAGCATCACCACGCTTCACGTAGATTGTTCCTGCATAATCACTGATTCGACCTAATACGATCCAGTTGCGCACACCTTCTTTTGCTAGTGGATAAATATCGAATAGAGCAGGAATACCAAAATCTTCTAATGCAGAAGGGTGGTTGGCGATAAGGATGTATTGCTCAGGTAGTGGTTGCAGGTTTTTATGGACTAACCTCAGATCAACATCTAAGGCACGTACAAATACCCCGCACCAGTACCGGCTCAAGAAATGATAATAACGTCCTGAGAAAGATCTTGGCAGGTGTGATAACACGTATAACAGGATGCACAGCACGAGCAACCATAACCAGATAACGGGCAATAAAAATAAGTTTTTTAAGGATCTCAACATCTGCCCAACCACATCTTGATATTACTTTTAAAGATAGGTGATATTGCTTACTTTTTCTTTTAAATGAAAACTAATGATATAAAATATTTATTCAGTTTTCTGTCGGCGACCATCGTTTTTTCTTCTGTTTTCGTGAACACTCTCACCCAGGTGAGTCGTTAGAGGGAAACTAACATCTTTGATTTTTCGCCAATCGCCACGACGTGGTGATTTTGACGATTCACTTTCTTTGATATTCTTAGTGTTTTTTGTATCAGTCTGCAGGAAGAGCAATCGTTCCATTTTCGACAGATCCTTTTCGCTTAGCTTCATCGAAGCTTCCATCCAGATATCCACGATTTCAAAAAGATCTTGCTGTGTAATAGGATGAACAATCTGACGAATTTTTTTCATGGAACGAATAGTATTATGTGACTGATTGTGGCTGTTCAAATAATTTTCAGTAGCTTGTACACCTTCACCATCTTCAGCAATCACATCTATCACACCCATATCGTAAAGTTCTTCTGCGGTGTAAGTTTTACCGCTTAAGATGATACGTTCTGCCAGCGCTGTACCGATCCGGCGAGCCAGTAAGTTATAAGCTCCCATACCTGGAAACATATTAAATAGAATTTCCGGAAAACCCAGCTTTGAACTGCGTTCAGCAATTATGACATCACAGGACAGGGCCGCTTCAAAACCGGCACCAAGTGCCTGCCCCTGAACGAGAGATATCATAGTTATCGGCAAATCTAGATTATTGATGTTTCGATGTATAAGATTCGTAGCCTTATATGCATAATCACGAAGTTTGTCTTCTTCGTTATTAACGATATATTCTTTTATTAGACCTAAATCACCACCCAGGTTATAAATGCCTGGTATCTTCGAAGCTAAGATAAGGTGGCGAAAAGGCCAGATAGTATCTGAATTTTGGCTTGTATACGTGTCTGTAATTTGCCGCTGTAGTTGCACGAGCTCGTCAATTAACTTAACGTTCATGCAGGGGCGTGGCTCAGGACTCATCCAGCACCAGATAGCGCTAGTTTCAGAATCATACCTTGTAGTGAATTGTGTATATTCTGGCGCTATAGCAGTCTTTGTTTGTTTCTGACCATCGACATTGCTTTCATTACAAACCTTCATCAGTATCACCCTTTTCTTATAGAACTTATATGTCCATTGCTGAACATATTGACAACTTTTTGATAAAACATCAAATTAATTTATTATTTAAGAAGATGTCTGATATATATGAATTTTATGAGAAAAATCTTGAAAAACGTTCCCTAATTAGTCCAGTTAACCTATAATCGTGTAAGAGCAAGCACAGATGGCAAATAAATTTATTTCTGGATTGATAGCCGCTGAAAAATAACAATAACTAAATGTTTGATTAACTATAGATAAATATTATGTCACTAGAGATAGTCGCTGAAATAATTGCAAAAACAGCAAATTGTAAAATAGAAGATGTAAAACCAGAATCTGAGCTTGTTTCACTTGGGCTTGGCTCATTAGATACCATTACAATATTATTTGAACTTGAAGAAGCATTTGATATTGAAATCCCCAACGAAGTCATTCCTTCAATCGTTACTGTAGACGACATTCTGGGCAAGTTAGAAAACTTAAACTCAGCAGCTTAGCAACTACTGATATGACGAATCGTCGCGTTATGATTACTGGTCTAGGTGCTATTTCAGGCTTAGGTCTGGATCTGACTGGTTTTTGGGATGCGCTCAAATCAGGGCGTTCAGCTATTAAACCACTCGACCCTCTCTTTGACGGCGTAAAAATATCACTTGGCGCAACAGTACCCAACTTTGACCCGGAAAGTTATTTTTCTTCCAGCGAACTTACGTTATTAGACAGGTATTCACAATTAGCCGTCATCGCTGCTCAGGAAGCGGTTAACGATGCGGGTTTAATCTATGGCGAAAACACTCTAGTTGATGCTGCCACAATAATCGGTAGCGGTTGTGGAGCAAAACATACTGATGAAGCCACTTATGAGCAGCTATACAAACAGAAACGGACTCGCGCTCATCCTTTGACCATTCCCAAAGGCATGCCAAGCGCTGCTGCCAGCATGGTGAGTTTACACTTGGGAACCAGAGGACCTGCCTTCGGGCTGGCCAGTGCTTGCGCATCTGGCTCTCATGCTATTATTCAAGGTATGACCATGATTCAATCTGGCATGATCGATGTAGCACTTGTTGGCGCATCGGATGCACCGTTTACCTATGGTTTATTAAAATCATGGGATGCGCTTCGTGTTGCATCAGACGATACCTGTCGGCCATTTTGCGAAAATCGTAGCGGCCTGGTGCTAGGAGAGGGTGCGGGAATGCTAGTCCTAGAATCAGAAGAACACGCCAGAGACCGTAGCGCAAAAATCTATGCAGAACTTGCTGGTGGCGGTATGACATCAGATGCAGGGCACATTACTCGACCCAATATTCTGGGAATTACTAATGCAATGGAGAAAGCACTTCATCATGCAAACCTATACCCTGACGACATTGATTATATAAATGCGCACGGAACAGGCACGATTATAAATGACGCCACTGAGACTGAAGCGATCAACCGTGTATTTGGTACTTACGCGAAAGATCTCGCTGTATCTTCGACAAAATCAATGCATGGGCATGCATTAGGTGCTTCTAGTGCTTTAGAATTGATTGCAACAGCCCTGGCGATACATCACAAAACTATTCCGCCAACAGCCAATTTTACTGTAGCTGATGAAGTGTGTGATCTTGACTATGTACCTAATGGATCACGCCAACAGGAAATTAGAGCCGCGATGTCCAATTCATTCGCCTTTGGCGGCTTAAATGCGGTTATCGCGCTTAAACAATATGCCTGGTGACTTAAAAACCAGTTTCAATCCACATAAAAAAGAAGAATATATAAAATTAATGGAATGAACATGACTATAAAAATACAATTTATCCTGAGACAAAAAGATCATAATGAGTACAGATATATACAAAGAATTGCATGCTGATGGTATTTTCCAATATGGCTCAGATGAGCTAATTAAATTTGAAAAACAGCTGACTAAATACTTTACCAGAGAATACAGACGTTATAAAAATAACAAAAGTCAGTCCATAGATATAGGACATGGTCCGTTAACATTGCTCCCTGAAAAACTCGCTGATGACCATTATGATGAGGGAATATCATTCTTTCAAAACTTTCTTGATAAAGAGACGATGTCGTATAGCATGGCATATTATGATGAGATTCCTTTTACAATTCTAGCAAGCAATAAATCCCTCGCTGAAGCTCAAACGAATAAATTTAAATTAATTGCCAAAAGAATGAAGCTGAAAGACGGTGAGAAATTATTAAATTTTGGCTGCGGGTTTGGTTACTTTGAATCCTATCTACTCAACAACTATCCTAACCTGCAGATAGCTTCGCTCACCCACAGTAAAGATCAGCATGATTTCATCATCAAGCGTAAAAATAACCCTGCTGATCCACTTTCTTCGGATAGATTTCAGTTGTACTTCGGTGAGATTGACAGTAACAGTAGCTCTCTGCTAGTAAAGGGGGAATACGATGTAGTAAGCTCTGTCGGGCTAATGGAACATATTAATAATGTCGAACTATTTTTTAAAATAATAGATGAAGTTCTTGTTGAAGGTGGTCGCATGTTCCATCACCTGATCGTATCTAGAGATCTGATTCCACAATTACTTGATTCCGATACAACGTTGATTGGAGATTATTTCCCCGGTGGCAAAGTATTGCCATTCCAAGCTTTACAACAGGGCTTCAATAATTTTTCATTGGATGAATGTTGGTTTATAAATGGCATGAATTACTGGAGAACATTGGATCAATGGCACTCAAACTTCTGGAAAAATCTTGATCAGATTTATCCAGACAAGATGGACTGTGAAAGAGTGCGTCACTGGAATAACTACTTTGTACTCTGCAAAGCCATGTTTTTTCCTGAGGAAGGAGCCGCTTACGGCAACGGTCAGTATCTATTCTACAAATAGGATATAACACACTCTCAGAAATAAACATCTCTATATGCGGTATAACGGATGTTATTAACTACTGCTTTGTGCTTTATCCTGATAGCCTGAACATGTGATATGTTCCTCGAGCATCCAACTTTCGATGTCCTCAACGTTCAATGGCTTACTGTACAGGTAACCCTGAATAATCGCACCATTTAACTTTTTGATAGTATTCAATTCTGCTACGGTTTCAACACCCTCGAAAACATTCTTCAATCCCAGGCTATCGCTCATAGTAACAATAGCTCTAACGATATTTTCGAGTGTTTTACTGCTATCGATATCCCTGATGAAGCTCTGATCCACTTTGATGCAATCGATAGGAAGTCGTGTTAAATAACTCATCGACGTATAGCCCGTACCAAAATCGTCTAAAGCGATCGAACAGCCCAATGAATGAATCTTGTTTAAGAATAATTCAGTTTTTTCAAAATCATTAATCAGTGAAGATTCAGTAATTTCAAATTCCAGCTGCGCAGGATTAATACCCGCTGCTGTAATTACATCCTGGATATATTCGATAAACTTCATATCTCCACATTGCAATGCAGACAGGTTTATAGCAATAACAGAATCACCCACCTGGCCTGAACGAATAAACTCGACAACATTTTTAATCACCCATTCGCCCACATCATAGATCAATCCTGTTTCTTCAAGCAATGGAACAAATTGATTAGGGCCAATCATGCCTAAATTACCATTATTCCAGCGGAGCAGGGCTTCAAAACCAGTGGTTTTACCACTGACACAATCGACCTGTGGCTGGTAGTTTAAATAAAACTCATCTCGTTCAATCGCAGTATGTAGCTCAGCTTCTATCAGTAGACGTTCGTGTAGCCGGTTTGACATGCTTTCATCATAAAATTGAAGACGGTTACCACCGGCTTTTTTTGCACTGAACATAGCCGTATCAGCATTTCTTATGAGCTCGACTCCTGATTTACCATCGTGAGGGTAGAGACTAATACCGATACTAGCGCCGATATGTATTTTATGTGAATCAATCTCAAAAATATCAGTTAGATTTTCGATCACTTTCTGTGCGATACCGATTACTTCTTCACTACTGACCATGCGCTGTATCACGATAACAAACTCATCACCCCCATTACGTGAGATAGTGTCTTCCTTACGCAGTGTTTTCAACAGACGCTCTGATACCTGTTTGATTAATTTATCGCCGATATGGTGCCCCAGGCTATCATTGACAGTTTTAAACCTGTCCAGATCGAGAAAAAGTATCCCCAACTGTTGCTTGTTTCGATAGGCAGTTTCGATAGAGTGATCGATGCGATTGATTAACAGGTTCCTGTTTGGCAAGCCGGTGAGCTCATCATGATACGCGAGATATTGTAAACTACCTTCCGCTGCTTCTTTTTTCTCAATAACTTTTTCAAGATTCGTATTTATCTCTACCAGGTCTTTAGTTCGCTCATCTACCTTACGCTCTAATTGACGTTTACTATCTTCGAGTTCAAATTGGATCTCCTCACGAATGTGTATCTCATCATTCAGGTCATTGATTAAATCTTCATTATGCAATGTAAGCTCTAATTCTTTTCTTCGACTTCGATTTACT
>DAOWFN010000061.1 GCA_030637945.1 Gammaproteobacteria bacterium | reverse complement strand
CTATTCACTATTCACTATTCACTATTCATTATTCACTATTCACTATTCACTATTCACTATTCATTATTCACTATTCACTATTCACTATTCACTATTCACTATTCACTGCACTCTACTACTGCCAAGGCCGATGATAAGCGCCCAACGTTGTTTGCGAACCTTCAGACACTTTTTCAAGCGCCGCCATCCAGTCAGATCGCGCCTGATAACTTTCAGGATTTTTCTCACTGAGATCGATAGCCTCTCGCCAGACTTTTGTCACCTGTGCCACGTAAGCAGGGCTTCGCTGACGCCCTTCAATTTTAATTGCAGCCACACCGACAGACTGTAGTTCAGGTAGCAGTTCCAGGGTATTTAAACTGGTTGGTTCTTCGATGGCATAATAAGTATTACCGCTAACGTTGAAGCGTCCTTTACATAAGGTTGGATAACCTGCCGATTCCCCCTCAGCATGTTTATCGATAAGTATGTTGTTTAATCTGGTTTCAAGACCATCCGGTGTTTCATTCCAGCTCACTGCATTGGCTGGTGAGCAGGCACCAAAAGTATTAGGTGACCGCCCGGTAACATAAGACGACAATATGCACCGCCCTTCTACCATCACACAAAGGCTGCCAAAACCAAATACTTCGATCGGTACCGGACTACTTTCAGCTACCTGTTTCACCTGCTTGAGTGACAACACGCGCGGTAATACCACACGCTGTATACCAAAGTTCTGATGGTAGAAATTAATTGCTTCCGCATTAGTAGCAGAACCCTGTACCGACAGGTGTAGCCGAAGATCGGGCCAGCGTTGGCAGGCATAATCCATCACACCGATGTCTGCCAGGATTAAAGCATCAACACCCAGATCAGCGGCATGATCGACCGACTTCTGCCAACGCGACCAGCCTGAGGGTTGCGGATAGGTATTGATTGCGACAAATACTTTTACACCACGATCATGCGCATAACGGATGCCTTCCTGTGCGCGTTTATCATCAAAATTAAGCCCGGCGAAATGCCGTGCATTGGTATCGTCTTTAAAACCCATGTATACAGCACTTGCACCATTATCAACAGCGGCTTTAAGCGAAGGCAAATTACCAGCGGGGCATACGAGTTCCATAGTAACTACTCCTGTGTTGTATCTGCACTGTGTGTCATATTTATGCGGGCACATAATCTAATGTGGCTTGCGAAATAAAACCGTTTTTCTTGTTAGAGTTATACGCTTCAACCTGTTCTGCCCGTTTCGCTAATGCTGTTGTAATACTGTTAAGAACCTGCCATTTTTTTGAACACCATGCCGGTGCTAATAGAACATCTGACGAGGCCGTGCCCGTGAGGCGATGAAATATAACTTCATCAGGTGTACGACTAACCAGTTCAACAACATCAGACACATAGTCATCCATGGTTAACGGTTGATATTCACCACGACGCCATTCATTAGCGAGCTGTGTACCCTTAACAACATGTAGCGGATGAAACTTGAGACCGTCGACACCCAGTTCGAGCACACGCTCCAGTGAAGTTATATGATGCTCGGTAGACTCACCCGGCAGGCCAAGTATGAGATGTGTACAGACTTTTATGCCACGACTGCGTGCTTTTAACACCGTATGCTCATATTCAGTAAAGCCGTGTCCTCTATTAACGCGGTCAAGTGTTGCATCATGCGCAGACTGCAATCCGAGTTCCAGCCAAACTTCATAACCTTGCTGCTGATAATCGACCAATAGATCGAGCACTTCATCTGGAACACAATCCGGCCGTGTACCTACAGCAAGTCCGATAACATCAGGCTCTTTTAACGCCTCATCATATAAACGGCTTAGTTCACGGACATCGGCATAGGTATTGGTATAAGCCTGAAAATAAGCGATATATTTTTTGGCACCGGTTCTTTTTCTGATGACCTGCCTGCCTGCTTCAATCTGCTCAGCGATCTGATCTGGCCTGCGTCCATTCGGACTGAATGAGACATTATTGCAAAAAGTACAACCGCCACGGCCAATACTTCCGTCACGGTTAGGACAGGTAAAGCCCGCATCAATGGCAATTTTATGGACGCGTTCTCCGTAACGCACCAGCATTGCCTGACCGAAGGTATTTACATATTGCGCCAGGTTCAAGATATACACCAAAATAATCTGAGACCGGCCATTCTTCTGTAAATACGTATAAGACGAAATGATATAAATCAAGAATAAATACTTAAACGCTCATAAGGTATGAGTTAATTATTAATAAATCAAAAACACCTGGATTTTCAGGTTAATATGTAGAGCATCTCATCCACCTGAATATATTCAATATTTCAATAGTATTCAGTTATATACAACGAATATAATAAATGTTAGAAGTGTCATCAGGGTTTAGAATCATACTTAAAGATTATGCTTAACAAACTACTTATCGAACATGATCATATATGCAGAACACTGAACTTGCTAGAAATGCAATTTCTGGATTTGTGTCGTGGCAGAATACCGAACCTCTCCATGATGCGGAGCATCATCGTTTATATCCAGGAATATCCAGAACAAGCACACCATCCATTAGAGGATATGATTTTCTCGATCTTGCTCGAACGCGAAGAGAAAGTTAAATTGCTTCAAAACCTGATATCTGACCATACAGATCTGGAAGTAGTTACTCGAAATTTAAGAGAATCTCTTGAAGCATATATACAGGGCAATCTCTCAGAAGAAGAGTTAGCGCATCTACTTTCAACGTTTCTTATCAGACAGCGGCAACACTTATATATCGAAGAGATGGAAATATATCCGTTAGCGAAACACATACTAACAAAGAAGGACTGGGAGAAAATTCAATCCGTTGTTCCGGACAGTGATGACCCTGTTTTTGGTGAACGTACGCAAAATGATTATGAACTTTTGTACCGGGAAATCGAAGGGAATAATAAATAGGGTTTTCCTGATAGATTAACTATCATTCCGACTTATTGCCTGTTTATTCAAACATTTTCCACCCGGGACTCTGTAAAAAAACCGACCCTTTTCACCCAATCAAGATTAATTCTATTGATTGCAATACCAGTTGTGTTACTGTTTAGACACTATCTTTAGCATGAGCAGGTAATGCAAATGAGAACTAAATCAGTTAAAAAATGCTTGATGGCAGCTTGTTTACTGGTAAACAGTTTATCTACAACACCGGTACTTGCTGACTGGAACATTGATCGATCATATAAACCACAGGAATTTTACGATAACAATAAATTTGGCGATTTCCCTCCTACTGATCTTGATCAGAAACTATTAGGGCAACTGAACATAGTTAACGAACCGGAAAAAGGCAAATTTCGAACGGATAATACTTTGAATTCTTCTGCGAGAAATCAACCAACTCCTCGCGCTGCCAATCGGCAAGCTTCAACCCCAACACCAGATTGCGCAAAACAAAATTCCCGGCAACCTGCTTATAGCAACTATAACCGTGGCAGAAATCCTTATCCACAAGGCAACCAAAGATACAACCGCAACACAAATTTTAGCGGCCCATGGAACAATAGCGGATCAGGCTTTAGCGGGCCATGGAACAACAATGGATCCAGCTTCAGCGGACCGTGGAATAATAATGGATCAAACTTTAATATGCCATGGGGTAATAATGGATCTGGTTTCAACCCGATGGGCAATGGTGGAAGCTGGGGCTGGTAAAATCATAAAAGGAGATGGCGGAATTATTTTTTAATTTGCAGTAGCTTAAATTTAAGCTGGCAGATTATTATGCTGATTTTGATATATTCTGCCAGCTGGTAATGGCTCAATCTACTAATAAGCAAACGCTAATAATTATTAGCACAGCTTCCGAAACCGACCCTTTCCGTATAGTAGAATCCTAAAAAAGACTCTCGAAAAAGCACGGAGACGCAGAGATAAGCAATCGTAATTTGCTCTTTGCGAGAAACATTTTACCGATTTTATCAGCTTAATTTCCTGTAAAAAAAATCGGCTGGCGGTAAAGTCCAAAGATTAACCGGCCCAAACATCAGGTCAGGCCAGCTAATTTTTCTATTTCTACTCGCTTGTATTTTAACTGCTTTTTCTAAGCCAGCTTTAACATTTTTTCCTACCCGCATTTTGAATCACCACAGCTGAGGCAGGTCATACAACCATCCATACTAATTACAGCTTTGGTGTTACATTTCTTACACAACTGAGAGTTTGGCGGGAAGTCATTCACCTCACTATCGCTCTCTTTATCTACAGCACTATTACTCTTAGCCTTACCATCATTATTGTGAATTGCTTCATATTCTTTTCTTTTAGCATCGAGCATTTCTTTTTGGCAGTTATCCAGTCCATTGTCCTCGATCATGCCGATCATTTTCATATGGCATTCGATGGCATCACCAATTTCAGCAACTAATGATGGTTTATATTTACCGCCTCTCTTAAAGTAACCACCACGCGGATCAAATACACTGCGTAACTCATCGACAAGAAATGTTACATCACCGCCTTTTCTGAATACCGCTGATATAATTCGTGTTAAAGCAACGATCCATTGGAAATGATCCATATTTTTTGAGTTAATAAAAATCTCGTAGGGACGGCGCATTTCGTGCTCTGTACCCTGATTTAATAACACATCGTTTATCGTGATGTAGAGCGCATGTTCTGACTGCGGTGTTTTTATTTTATAAGTCGAACCGAGAAGCATCTCCGGACGTTCGAGTTTTTCATGCATCTGGATAATTTCGGCTTTGACCGGTTCTTTTTCAGACGAGACTTTTTCAGGCGTGGCTTCTTTGTTTTTTTCCTGTTTTGCTTCTTCGGCTACCGCTGTTCCTTTGCTGATTACTTCGTAACCGACGATTTTGTTTTTTATTTCTATAGTCATTTGTTTAACCTTATAATTATTATGCGGGCTTTGGTGCACCTATTACTTCCATCTGTAGGTGCGAATTCATTCGCACGATGCGCGCATACACTGACACCGCTGTGCGAATGAATTCGCACCTACACTAAAACTTTCCGTAGTAACCTTCTTTCAGGGCATCATATAAATTTGCTGCTGTGTGTTTCTCTCCATCGTAATCGATCTCTTCATTACCTTTTGCTTCGATGACGGTGCCATCTTCGAGTGAAAAACGATATGTCGTATTTTCCAGATCAGATTGTTTAACTAATACACCCTGGAATACTTCCGGGTTGAAGCGGAAGGTGGTACAGCCTTTCAGGTTTTTCTCGTAGGCATATAGATAGATGTCCTTGAACTCCTCATAAGGGAAGTCTGTTGGAATATTTGCCGTCTTCGATATCGATGAATCGATCCATTTCTGCGCAGCCGCCTGAATATCCACATGCTGTTTTGGTGTTACCTCATCAGCGCTAATAAAATACTCCGGTAATTTTTCACTGTCCTCTTGTGAGAAAGGTTTGGCTTTTTGATTGATCAGTTCGCGATAAGCTAAGAGTTCAAACGACCAGACATCAACATTTTCTTTGGTCTTTTTACCTTCACGGATGATGTTGCGCGAATAATGATGCGCAAAGCTGGGCTCGATACCATTGCTTGCATTATTTCCGATAGACAACGCGATGGTTCCTGTCGGTGCGATCGAACTATGGTGTGTGAAACGTGCACCGATTTTTTCCAGCTCGGCAACCAGTTCGGGGTTTATTTCTGCAACCTGCTGCATATAACGGCTGTACCTGGCATGTAATACTTTACCTTTTATGCTGCTGCCAACTTCCCAGCCATCTTTTTTCATCTCAGGCCGACGACTCAGCATTTCTGAGGTAACTTCAAAATCCTGTTCTAGAATGGGTGCAGGGCCTTTTTCCTTCGCTAGCTCAAGTGCCGATTCCCAGCCTGCCATCGCCAGCTCACGTGTCACCTTTTCGGTAAACACCAGTGATTCATCCGAACCATAACGAATACCCATCATGGTTAAAGCAGAACCCAGTCCAAGGTATCCCATGCCATGGCGACGTTTATTTTCAATTTCGATTCGCTGCTGTTCGAGCGGTAAGCCATTAATCTCAACCACGTTATCCAGCATACGGGTGAACACCTTCACCACTTCACGGTAGGTGTCCCAGTCGAAATTTGCCTTATCGGTAAAAGGCTCTCTGACCAGATGCGTTAGATTGATCGAACCTAACAGACAGGCACCATATTCAGGCAGGCCCTGCTCACCACAGGGATTGGTGGTTCTGATATTTTCGCAGAACCAGTTGTTATTCATCTCGTTGTACTCATCGATAAGAATAAAACCCGGCTCCGCATATTCGTAAGTTGAAGTCATGATGACATTCCATAGCTTACCGGCATCGATGGTTCGATAGATTCTGCATGCCACCTTGCCTGCTTCGTTTTCGATGTAATTATCTTTTATCGGCCAGTCACGCCAGATCACTTGATCAGGATCCTGCAGATCGATGTTATGCGTTTTAGCCTCTTCTTCTGTAACAGGAAAAGCCAGCGGCCAGGGCGCGTCATTTTTTACCGCTTCCATAAACTCACGGGTGATCAGCAGAGATAGATTGAATTGACGCAGGCGTCCGTCTTCCCGTTTGGCACGGATAAAATCCAGTACATCCGGATGGCCGACATCAAAGGTCGCCATCTGCGCACCCCTGCGGCCGCCCGCTGATGAAATAGTGAAACAGACCTTGTCGTAGATATCCATAAAAGATAGTGGCCCTGAAGTCAGTGCACCAGAACCTGAGACATACGCATCATTAGGACGCAAAGTTGAAAACTCGTAACCGATACCGGCACCGGATTTTAAAGTCATCCCGGCTTCATGTACCTTTTGTAAAATGTCATCCATAGAGTCATGAATCTTTCCGGAAACGGTACAGTTGATCGTCGACGTCGCCGGTTTATACTGCTGCGCTCCGGCATTCGAAATGATTCGGCCAGCGGGCACTGCGCCCTGCTTTAAAGCCCAGAGAAATTTTTCATACCAGTGTTGCTGTTTTTCCGGTGTATCTTCAATGTCTGCCAGCGCACGGGCAACACGAGTAAAAGTGCCTTCTACACACAGGTCAACGGCTTCACCATGGTTATCCTTAAGCTGATATTTACGCTGCCAGATGTCTTCTGAAGCGGGTTGTAACGGAATTTCGATGCCCTGAGCAGCTTTTTCAATGGCGGGTGTAACGGTATTCATTGTGGACAATCTCCTAATCTACTACGGTATATTAGAAATACCATATATAGTGTTGTTATTATTATTAGATACTACATATTGTGCATATTAAAAGATAATACACAAATTTAATTGATCCAGGTCAAGAACCTATTTTGTTGCAGGCACTTATTCATTAAACAGTTGCAATCAATTTTCATATCCAACATGACACGAATCAATTTGTTATTCTCCTGCCTTATTAAACTTTATCCATTAACTTCATAAAATTTTTAATAAAAACAATGACAAGCGAAAACGCATCCCAGTTTATACAAAAAGCCGGTAATTATGGTCTGCAGGAATTCCTCGAGATCATGGCTGAACTTTCTCAGGAGAGCACAAAAAAAGGCTTACTGTCGCGACAGCAAAAAGAACTCATCACACTGGGTCTGGCTTTATATAAAAACTGCCAGCGCTGCATCACTATCCACAGTGACGAAGCGACTAGACTTGAAGCCACTGATTTACAATTCTGTCATGTTAAAAAAGTTATCTTTTTCATGCTGGCATCACCGCACGGTGACAGTAATCTTTGGGATGACTGGGTAATCAACTGGAAAGATTACAGCTACTCAAAAGTCAACGAAAGACGACAGTTAAGAGAGATGGCCGCACTCGCCATTGCGATAGTCATGCAACATAAAAAACAGATTGAGCTGCATCTAGCGGCCGCCCTGGATGTCGGTATATCAATCGAGCAGATATTTGAAATCGTACCTCTGGTGATGTTAATGGACGGCGCACCAACGCTTTCTCAGATTCCGAGATTGCTAACATGTCATGAAAATTACCAGAAGAACTCTGCTTGAATTTTCGTAAACGATGAATAACGCATCCGGCCTAAGTCAAACTGAAGCACAAACTCGCTTACAGCGTTACGGATTAAATCAGCTACCCGAAGCGGAATATTCTGGTCTATTCAAAATATTTGTTCGCCAATTCAAAAGCCCTTTTATCTATGTGTTATTAGTAGCAGCCATCGTTTCAGCAGGTCTCGGACAGCTACTTAACAGTGTATTCATACTGGTCATATTATTATTAAACGCTTCTATTGGAAGCTTTCAGGAGTATGCAGCTGAGCGTGCAGCGTCGGGGCTTAAAAAAATGGTGCCGCACCGCGCGACCGTATTGCGTGACGGCAAACAGGTAACGATTGATTCTGCTGAAATAGTCCCCGGTGATATCGTACTGCTAGCATCAGGTGACAAAGTTGCAGCAGATCTCAGGCTTACCCACACCATGGAGCTGGAAGTCGATGAATCCATGCTTACCGGTGAATCTCTGGCGACAATAAAAGACAAAAACTTTACCGGTGACGACAACATTTCACCTGAAGAAATACCACTGGGCGACCGATTAAACCTCGCCTATGCTGGAACAGTTGTGTTACGAGGCCGAGGCCGCGGTGAAGTTATCGCCACCGGGGTCGATACAGAGATAGGCAAGATTGCCACTGATGTCAGTGCAAAAGATGAAACACAGCCACCATTGGTCCAGCGCATTAAACAGTTCACCATGCGTATTACCTGGTCCATGCTGATACTGATCGCCTTGATATTCATCATCACGGTTGCAAGGGGCGATGATATATCCACCGTATTCCTGCTCGGTGTAGCACTTGCAGTATCTGCTATTCCCGAAGGATTACCGGTCGCTATAACCATCGCGCTCGCTATTGGTATGAAGAGAATGGCAACAGTCGGTGTTATCATCCGCAATCTTGTCGCTGTAGAATCCTTAGGATCCTGCACCTATATTGCCTCTGATAAAACCGGTACATTAACCGTAAACGAACTAACGATCCGTCATGTAATGCTGGCTGATGGCACTTCGTATTCGGTCAGTGGTGAAGGCATGAATATGCATGGTGAGATCACGCCGGACGAAAAAGACAAAGATGATCAGGCCAGTTTGAATCTGCTGCTATCTGGCAGTGTACTGGCAAATGAAGCACATCTTGAAAACATCGATAACAACTGGGTCACTCATGGCGACCACGTTGACATCGCTTTTCTGGTACTGATAAACAAGGTTGGCGCAGGCGCTATAGAAACACGAAAACGCTATACAGAAATCTCCAGCATTCCATATGAATCACATAATGCCTACTCTGCCAGCATAAATCGATACGAGAACAACATCGAACTTTTTGTAAAAGGCAGCGTGGAGCGGGTATTATCCATGTGCGATCGCGCGATCGGCGTCGCTGGTGGCAAGTTATACAAGATAGAGCGCAGGGCCGAAAGGCTGGCAGCACAGGGTTTTCGTGTTCTCGCTGTCGCTCATCGCACACTGGATAAGATACCTGACAACACCAAAGCATGTTTGGAAAAACTTGAGTTCATCGGTATGGTAGCGATGATTGACCCGCTTCGCCCCGATGTGATCGATGCCGTCAAACAATGCCGTGATGGTGGCATCAAAGTTGCTATGGTTACAGGCGACCACCCACTTACCGCACAGGTACTGGCAAAAGAACTAGGCATCGCCCGTGAAAGCATTTCCCGCCTGTCCGATGCAGCCGTCACCGGCAAACAATTAAAAGCAGCCAAAGATACCAGTGACGACACCTTTGATAATCTGATTGCTAACAGACGTGTCTTTGCCCGCGTCGAACCCCACCAAAAGATGCAGATCGTCGAGAGCCTGATCAACAGCGGTGAATTTGTCGCAGTAACTGGCGACGGCGTTAACGATGCACCTGCTTTAAAACATGCACACGTCGGTATCGCCATGGGTAAACGCGGTTCGGATGTGGCGCGTGAAAATGCTGACTTAATTTTAACGGATGACAATTTTTCATCCATCGTACAGGGCATCAAACAAGGCCGTATCGTCTATAACAATATACGAAAAGTTATCTTCCTGTTAATTTCGACCGGCGCTGCTGAAATCACACTGGTCATCTTATCGATTCTGGTGGGACTGCCCTTACCCCTGATGCCTTTACAGTTACTCTGGCTTAACCTGGTAACCAATGGCATACAGGATGTCGCTCTCGTGTTCGAGCCTGAAGAAGGCCATGAACTACAGCAACCACCCCGCAAACCCGGAGAGCCCATCTTCAACCGCTTGATGCTGGAACGTGTAATCGTTAATGCCATCACTATGGGATGCATCGCATTCGCTGTTTTCTACTGGCAGATAAGTAAAGGTGTAGATGAAGATAACGCACGTAACATTACGTTGTTATTGATGGTCTTATTTGAAAATGTTCATGTATTCAACAGCCGCTCTGAGACTGTCTCAATATTTCGGCAGAATTTTTTTGGTAACCCACTACTGTTATTTGGCATGCTGGCAGCACAGGGGATACATATAGCAGCAATGCACACACCCGGCCTGAGCTCCATTTTAATGGTTGAACCAGTATCTCTGTCTTTATGGGGACAGTTACTGTTAATCGCATTATTTTTAATCGTGGTTGATGAATTACATAAGTTGTGGCATAACCAGATATATAACAGTCATGCTTAAAAAATGTTCGTGCAGACAAGAAAGTCTTTCAACATGAAAAAAAAGTTTATTATTATTTTATTGATTATTCTGATCAGTTTCTTCGGCTGGCGATTTATTCGCCCGATGAATATCTTTATCGTCGATGACCGTTTTGCCTGGCCGATTGATACCTCCCAGACACCTGAAGTTTTAAGCGATCTGAGTGCCGAAAGCTGCGCCGTCTGTCATCAGGATTTTTACAATGAATGGCAGACCACTATTCACAGCCAGGCATGGACAGACCCCTATTTTCAAACCGACTGGCAGTTTGATGATGCACAACACAGTTGTCGATTATGCCATACACCGCTTGATCGCCAACAGCCAGACAAGGTATTGTCATATCGTGATACTGATAAATGGGATCCAGTAATAGAAAACAATCCCGACTTCGATAGCAAACTGCAGCACGAAGGTGTGACCTGTGCTGCCTGTCATTACCGTGACGGAAAAATACTTGGTGTATTTGGTAACACTAACACGCCTCATGAAGTACAAAAAATTGAAGACCCTAATCAGGTCTGTGTACGCTGCCATATTGTAGAAGGTGAACGCTGGGATACTTTTTTTCGCTTCCCTCCCTGTGGCACGGTTGCCGAAATCAAAAGTACACTCGCCGCTGAAAAAGACCCCCTTCAGAAAGACGTTATAACAACCGGTAAGTCCGGTGAGGTCTCAGCCAGCAATACCCGCACGCTTGGCTGCGTCGGGTGCCACATGCCCTTGCTTAAACGACCACTGGTTGAAGGTGGTGCAATCCGTGATACACGACAACATCTATGGCGTGGCGGGCATGATCCGGAGATGGTGAAAAAAGCACTGACTGTTGAATTTACTGAAGTAGTGAACTCGTGGGGAAACAGGAAATTCAGGCTTATATTAACCAATACAGGTGCTGCTCATTATGTTCCTACCGGCACACCGGACAGGCATCTAACCGTGCGACTTCGATTACTGGATGAACAGGGACGAGTATTAGAAGAACAAAGTCACACGATCAAGCGTACAGTGATGTGGCGACCCTTTATCCTTGATCTCTGGGATACACGATTACCACGATGGCAACCACGAAAATATGATATACAGGTACCTGATGACAGCACAGCGGTAAAAGTAGAAGCAGTGATCAGGTATCACCTGCTCGATGAAAAACGACGTAAACGGATTGCTTATGTAAACAAAACACCGATCGATTATGAAATCTTCAACAAACAGATTATGCTGCGAACGATAGGGAATAATTAGGATTTTAGTCCGTCTATAAGACGCCAGCACCGGACATTTTTAAAACTAAAACTTCAAAACCATATGAAAAAGACTACAAAAATTTCGACAGCAAAAGAAAAGATATGTGCACATTGCATGTTTAAAAAAACCTGTGGCGACCTGCCGGGGCTATGTTTGCTATTACACTATGGTCTTTATGCTTTAGTCGTCGCCATATTGGCCTATTTGCTAATAACCATGGATTTGTAAGCCATAAAGACCTCGCGATAAATAACCAATCACATAGTGCATTATTTTATTTAACAAAAATAACACCTGAATTTACTTTAACAACGATTTTAAAATAAGAAACGTTATAAACTGGGCAATCGCTCAGGAAGATGTTCACGAATCTCTTTTGCATTGAGATGCGATATATTTTTCGCCAGCTCAAAACATGTCAGCTTCTGTGTTTGCGCGCTTAACTGGTTACGAAGATTACCCAAAAACCCGGGCGCAGCAACTAACATGACCTGTTTAAACTTTCCATCTTTACGCGCAGCATCGAGTTCATTGGCAATCTGTTTTGCAAAATTTATATTTTCCTGATCTTTAGGACTCACTTCATCCTGATAGGCATGCCCCGCACCGCCTTTACTGTTACCACGTCCAGGCAGATCACTCGTCATCGCCCGTTCGTGCAATCGAGCTTCACCATGCACGATACTTTCAATCTCTTCTATTGGGCCCATACGAGAGTCCACCGTGAAAATACGTGCTTTACTATTATCAGCAACAACCAACCAGGTTAATTTCATCGTCCCACCTCATTAATTTTAATTTCATCTAACATTAAACATCATGTTTCAGCTAATCATGTTGATTCTAATCAAGTAACATATCTGATCGAAAAATTGTCTACAGTTTTAGAAGATTAATTTTCTGTCCGTATTTTGCGATGGTAACATTTGCATTTAACTCTGTCTGCAGGATGCCACTAAGACATTCCTGTGCCTGTTCTTCACCATGTACCAATACGATAGGCGGACGATTTTTGAAATTGCCATACCAGTTTTTCAACCCCATTTGATCAGCATGAGCCGAAAGACCGCCTATGGTATGGACACTGGCCGCTACCTGTACCGTCTCACCCCAAAGCGTGATGCGTTTAGCGCCATCGACCAGTCTACGCCCCAGTGTACCACGTGCCTGAAAACCAGAGATAATCACATGGCAGTTGCTGCGCCAGATATTGTGCTTCAGGTGCTGCTTGATTCGGCCACCACTGCACATACCGCTTCCAGCAATGATAATAGCGCCTGAATGAACCCGGTTAAGCGCCATGGATTGATTCGTTGTTCGCGAGATATGCAGATTGGGCAGTATCGATTGCTGTTTGTTTTGCTGAAAAAGTGCCTGCATGTCAGCATCAAACAAATCGCTGTGATTCATGAAAATGCGAGTCGCTTCGATAGCAAGCGGGCTATCGAGAAATATCTGCCAGCGATCCAGTTTCCATTGTTTATAGTATTTAGCGAACAGGTACAAAATTTCCTGCGTACGGCCAACAGAAAATGCAGGTATTAAAATATTACCGCTGCCATTCGTAGCAATGGATAAAACTTCAGAGATTTCATTTTTTGTTTCATCCCAGGAGCGGTGCATGCGATCACCGTAAGTACTTTCCATTACGACCAGGTCAGCATCAGAGATTATTTCCGGGTCTTCCAGGATAGGCATACCTGATCGTCCGAGGTCTCCACTAAAGACCAGTTTACGTTGCTGTCCCTCATCGCCTAACCAGAGTTCGATAATAGAAGAACCCAAAATATGACCGGCATCATTTAACTTAAGAGTGACATTTGGCAGGATACGTTTTTTTTGCTGATAGACTAGACCCTTGAATTGCTTCATTGCGATCCGGGCGTCTTCGATGGTATACATAGCGTCGATCATGTCCAATCCTTTTCTGGCGCGTTTCCTGTTTTCCCATTCAACGTCTTTCTGATACAGAAAGGCGGAGTCTTTCAACATGATACGGCAGAGATCACGGCTTGCACGGTGAGTATAAATACGGCCTCGAAAACCGGCTTTGACCAGTAGAGGTAAACGCCCGGAATGATCGATATGTGCATGGCTTAACACCACTGCATCGATCGAACGCGGATCGAATGGGAAAGGCTCCCTGTTTCGCGCTTCGTCTTTTGCGCGACCCTGTATCAAACCACAGTCAAGCAGTATTTTATGATTGCCAACCGTTACCAGATGGCAGGAACCGGTGACCTCGCCGGTAGCACCAAAAAACTCAATTTCTATCGTCATATAATCTCAGCCTGCCCTATTTAGATTCTAATAACAGATGCGAATAATGCCTGTAGAACCATTTCATAGTGAACGGTGGAATAATCGTGGTTAGTACTATCACGATGACCATACCTGCATGAACTTCGTTATTAAAAATACCACTGAAGCGACCAAGCTCTGCAAAAATCAAGCCTACCTCACCTCTGGGGACCATCGACATCCCTATCATAACTCTTGAAGCCAGATTTTCTCTAATAAAAAGTGAACCTATCAGTTTTCCAGTGATTGCTACCACTAAAAGGACCGAAGAAAAAATCCAGACATGGGATGATGTCCAGTCAATATCTCTAAAATTAATCGACAACCCGACGACAACAAAAAAGATAGGCGTGAACAGGCTAATAATAGGCTGCATCTGATCTTCAATAACTTTGGCAAAAGCTTCATCCTTATGCAAGGTAACACCAAGTGGTAAGAAAAAACGCCGTGACAATGCAAGACCAGCTGCAAAACCACCAAGCAGTTCCGGTGCACCGACCGCATGTGCCAGCCACGCAAAAAACAATACCAGGGAAACGATCGTGGTAGGGATCAGCCCCGGGATTTCGCTGTCTGCATGGAAGCGTTTAATAACTACTGACATAAGCTTTGCCAGTATCGGTGCAAGCATAAAAAATGCACTGACAAATACCAGTACCTTGATAGCATTGATCCAGTTAACACCACCACCGATCGAAAACTCATACAATAGTGCCAATAACATAACACCAAGCACGTCATCGAGCACAGCTGCACCCAGTACAACTTGCCCCTGATGTGAATTCCTAAGCTTTAAATCAGTAAGCACACGTACTGTTATACCGATACTGGTCGCAGTGAGTGTGCCACCGATAAACAACGATATAAGTAATGATAGATCGAATAACCAGTAGGCAGCTGAGAAGCCAAAAAATAAAGGTGCGATAAAACCGATAATGGCAACGACAGTAGATTTAGTTCCAGACCTGATCAGGCGCTTAATATCAGTACTCAAACCTACTTCAAACAACAGGAGGATGATGCCGATTTCAGCCATCAGCTTGAGCGCTTCTACCGGTTCTATCCAGCCTAATAAGCTAGGGCCGATCACGATGCCCGCAAACAGTTCACCGATAACGGAAGGCGCTTTAAGACGGACGGCGAGCTCGGCAAACAGACGTGCCGTGAGCAGGATAACCAGTAGATATAAAAAAAAAGTATGTGCTTGCATCGTTATATATCAGCAGATCCTGGGCAAAGGGTCATCTTCAAGCTCTTCGAGTATACGTTCACCGCCGATATCGGTCTCCATTAAAACATAGGCTATGCTCGAATCTATATTACCTATGATGGCAGCCTCTTTTCCCTCTTCAAGATTTTGCCATGTCTCCAGTAACGCTGATGCTTCGTTCGCATCGACCACTGCAACTGCACGCCCTTCACAGGCGAGATACATAGGATCATAACCGAGCATGTCACAGACTGATTGCACTGGATCACGAACAGGAAGTTTTTCCTGTAACAGGCGAACACCAAAGCCGGTTGCGCGCGATAACTCGGAACAGACGGTGGCGATACCACCACGTGTAGGGTCTCGCATGAAACGCAGACCTTTATGGTCCATAGCTGCAGTAGTCAGATTTAATACGCTGGCTGCGTCAGATTGAATATCTCCTCGTAAGCCAAACTCTTCTCGTGCAAGCATCACCGCAATACCATGGTCACCTACGGAACCGCTGACAATAATCGCATCACCATGTTTAATATTTTTCATAGACATCACATGCCCATGACGAACACCGACGCCCGTGGTCGCAAGGTACAGACCACCGCCCTCACCGCGAGGTAAAACTTTTGTGTCACCACAAACCACTTTGACTCCAATCTCTGCTGCGGTCTCTGCCAGTGTTTTTATAATACGCTCCAGTGTAGCAATCTCCAGCCCTTCTTCGATGAACGCATTCAGGCTTAAATATTTAGGGATAGCGCCAGCGACGGCAAGATCATTCGTCGTACCATGAACAGCAAGCGAACCGATATTGCCACCGGGAAATTCCAATGGCTGCACTGTGAAACCATCGGTAGTAAACAGTACATCACCACCATTAAGCTCTATCGGAACAGCATCTGCCTGTACATCGAGATCCGGATTAGCAAGATAACGCGCAAAGATCTCCTCGATGAGTTCTCGCATATAACGACCGCCATTGCCATGTGCCAGTGAGATGTGTGTGTCTTGCATTAGTGTGTTACCTGCTAATTATTTTTTTACCACAGAGACGCTGAGTTTTATTTTTGGTTTCGCCTACGGCGAATCTAACTTAAAAAGTTTTTCTCTGCGTCTCGGCGCCTCTGCGGTTCAAAGCTTTAATCTTTTACTTCTTATATCCATACTCCATAACCTGCCCGAAACTGACACCTGCATCATTGACTGGTATCAACTCTGGCAGACAAACTTCAAAGCCATTAACTGACAATAATGTCATCGCATGTTCGGTTAAAACGCGGTTTTGAAATACACCACCTGAAAAACTAACAATGTTCACACCGTGCTTTTTACGAAATATTTTTGCCTGCTGCAAGATAGCGTGCGCTAATGAGGAATGGAATAATGCAGCACGCTCTGTGACACTTAAAGCAGAATCTAACATAGCATGAATCAATGACTTCCAATTAATAATCAATAAGTTATTTGTATAATTCAATTCTAATTCTATGAAATTTCCAGATTTATTATCATAATTTTCACACAAGGCTTCGAACTCCATCGGTCCCTGACCTTCAAAACTGGCCATAGTGCACACGCCTGTTAATGCTGCTGCTGCATCAAACAGACGACCAACGGATGTTGATTGCGGTGAATTAACTTTTTGCTGCCATGCCTGCCTTAACATAGAAAGCAGCATCGGATCTTTTTCTGGAATGTCATCATACGGCAGTCCGCTCTCCCAGCATAATGCTGCAGCACTTCTCCATGGCTCTCTTCCCACTTTATCACCACCGGGTAAATAAAATGGTCGCATACTGGCAACGCGTTGCCATTCACCCGGTTTACCGATAAAGGTTTCACCACCCCACAGTGTACCGTCTTCACCATAACCAACACCGTCCCAGGTAAATGCGATGATAGCGCTTTCATCCGACATTGCCGTTTTATGTTTATATGAACATTCATAATAGGCTGCCGATGCATGTGCATGGTGGTGATACACGCTGTGTACAGGAATATCCTGCTTACTTGCCCAACGTGTCGTCGTGTAGCCGGGGTGTGCATCGCTTATTATGCATTTAGCGTTAACACCATAGAGTCTCTGTAAATCATTAACGGTTTTTTCAAATACCTCCAGACTGCGAACAGAATCCATTTCCCCAATATGGGGTGAGATGATCGCCCGGTTGCCCCATGCCAATGTGATGACATTTTTCATATGTGCACCCACCGCGAGTATCGGCTGTTCGAGTTCAAACGGCAGCATCAGTTCCATCGGTGCACCGCCGCGACCGGTTCTTATCGGCCTGGCTTTGTCCGCAATGGTTCTGAAAACCGGATCATCCGCCGGCCGCTCTATCGGTCGGTTATGATGCAGGTAAGCATCGGCCACATGGCCGAGGCGTTTTTCAACTTCCTCATTATCTATCAGCACCGGTTCACCGCTAATGTTTGCCGAAGTAGCAATCAATGGACCGCCAAATTCATTCAGCAACAAATGATGCAGAGGGCTGTACGGCAGCATCACGCCGACTTCGTTTAAGCCGGGAGAAATCTGCCCGCATAATTGACTTGTTTGATTTTTCTTAACAAGAAGGATCGGCCTGTCCGGCTGCAACAAAAAACGCTTATCGTTATCGCTTAACGCCAACGACTTTTCTGCATGCTCAAATGCATTATTCACCGGCGCTGGAAACATGACGGCTAGCGGTTTATGCGGTCGCGGCTTATTTTTTCGCAAGCGACTCACAGCCGCTTCACTGCCTGCATCACACATCAGGTGATAACCGCCGATACCTTTAACCGCAACAACTTTTCCTTGATGCAAAACATTAACAGAATCGATTAACGCATTATTTTTAAGGCTTATTTTTGAATCATGGTTAAAGCTGAGCGAAGGGCCGCATGCCGGACACGCTATCGGCTCAGCATGAAACCGTCGATTATTCGGCTCTTCATATTCAGTGATACATGAAGCACACAATTCAAAATCAGCCATCGTGGTATTGGACCGGTCATAAGGCAGGCTTTTGATCAAGGTGTAACGTGGGCCGCACTGCGTGCAGTTGATGAACGGGTAATGGTAGCGTCGATCCGATGGGTCGTTTAGTTCAGCAAGGCAATCATCACACAGGAAAAGATCAGCCGGTACACTGATCCGGGCAGCACTCTGAGTCTGGCTCTGCAAGATGCTGAATGTATCAAATTCACCGACATCTGATAATTCATCTGACTCGAGCTCGGGTCTTGCCAGTGATGGTTTTTTTTTGAATATGTCAGATGTGAAATTTTTCAGGTCCTGTGGTTGACCCTGAGCATGTATCTCAACAACACCAACACAGTTTCTGACCCAACCGGACAGGTTATGTTTGGTAGCAAGACGGTAAATAAATGGTCTGAAACCGACACCCTGAACCTGACCGGATAATACAATCTGCCGGGCTGAAGTGGTCGGGTTTATTTGTGGTTTGTGCTTTATACAGGTGTCCACGTTGTAAAATCGATTTCAGATAAAAGATTTTTCACCACAGAGAACACGGCGGTCACAGAGAAAATTGTAGGTGCGAATGAATTCGCACAATGGTGCCAAAGTATACGCTCGTCGTGCGAATGAATTCGCACCTACACTTTAAAACACAACTCATAAGTTAGATTATCCTCTGTGACCACCGTGTCCTCTGTGGCTCAATGAAATATTTAAATAATACACAACAATCTAAATCAACCAACAACTTTCTTTACTGGTTCTTTGTTAGCAGCTTCACGCATGCCGCCAGCCCACCATATCCTACAAGCACCTTCATCTGAAACCATGCATGGACCGATAGGATTTCTTGGTATACATGCTTTACCGAACAATTTACATTCATTGGGATAAATTTTTCCAAGGACAACTTGCGCACAATCACAGCCGGGGGGCATCTGCCCTGCACGTTTACGGGCATCATCGGCGTAACAGGGAAACAGTTTTCTGGCATCGTGTTTACTGTATGCCTCGTCCAGTATGTAACCTGATTTTGGAATAATACCGACACCACGCCAGTTGGCATCATATACATTCATCGCTTTTTTTAGATGTGCCTGCGCAGACTTATTTCCGCCAGGTTTAACAAGCTGCTGATAACAGTTATCCAGAAAATAACGTTCATCATTTAATTGCCGTAATGTTGAATACATCGCGGCTAATAAACTTTCTGGTTGAAACCCGGCCACCGCTGCCGGGATGTTATGTTTTTCAACAACAAACTCCCACTCCTCCGGGCCCATAATGGTCGATACATGACCGGGTGCAACCAACGCATCAAATCCAGCCTCGCCAGATTCAAGCAACATTGCCACCGCCGGCCAGGTCAAACGACCAGATAGCAGTACCGAGAGATTATCGGGCACACCTTCTACCATCATTGCCGCTACCGGTGCAGTGGTAGTCTCAAAACCGGCGGCAAAAAACACCACCGCTTTGTCGGGATTATCGATAGCAATACTCACCGCTTCGGTAGGTGACGCAATCGGGCGAATGTCAGCACCCTGTGCTTTAGCCTGCTCCAGTGTTCTCGCTTTCGCCTTGGGAACATTTACCGGCACACGCAACATGTCACCAAATGCGACAAGAATAATATCTTCATTCAATGCCAACTGTATGGCTTCAAAAATATCTTCTTCCGGACAGATACAAACCGGACAACCCGGACCAGGAACCAGTTCAATATAAACAGGTAATGCTTTACGCAGGCCCGCCATAGTTATTGAACGCTCATGGCCACCGCAGACATTCATGATTTTTACCTTGTCTTTTTTATGCGGCAAAGCATGGATGCGCTCAAGCCATTGTTTAGCGCCGGTTATCATTATCTTGTCGGCATTATTACGTTCTTGTCTCTTCATGTTCATGATGGTGATGATGGCTATGGCCAGCAGCAACCGGATATTGTTCGAGGTATGTTTTACGAATTTTTATCTGTTGATCGATCCAGTCGATCCACTGCGGCAGCCCCGATTTATCTTTCGAAGAAAGTTCCATCACCGGTGCAGTGCTTGCGATATCACGCAGGTAGCCTTTTGCTTTTTCAGGTTTGAAGTCATCGAGTATCGGCAGCAGATCACTTTTACTGATCAAAACCAGATCAGAGGTACGAAACATGACCGGGTATTTTGCCGGCTTGTCATCGCCTTCCGGAACAGAGAGCAAAGTAACATTCAGATGTTGGCCAAGATCAAAACTTGCAGGACAGACCAGGTTGCCCACATTTTCGATAAATACGATATCAAATTCAGCAAGATCCAGGTTATGCAATGCTTGATGGATCATGTGTGCGTCAAGGTGACACGCACTGCCGGTAGCAATCTGTATCGCCTTTACCCCATGTTTACGGATACGCTCAGCATCGTTCTCGGTTTCGAGGTCACCTTCGATAACCGCTATTTTGATATTGCTGTTCGATTTCAGACCGAGTTGCTGGATAGTCGCTTCGAGTAATGCAGTTTTACCAGCGCCGGGTGATGACATTAGATTGATCGCTAATACATCGTGCTGATCAAAATGATCGCGGTTGTGTTTGGCAGTGTGATCATTTTCATGCAACAAGCTGTGGAGAACTGTAACAGCTTCTCTACCACTTTCTGTTTTTTGAAGTTTACCGCCGGGACGAATCAGGCCTTCGTTGCCATGGGTTATATTGCATCCGCAGGTATCACACATGTTGTTCTCCAAATGTTTTGAATTAAAAAGAAAAACTATTTATCCGCGAATAACGCAAAAGACGCAAAAAAAGCTTTATTTTGTTTTTAAAACTTTCGCGTTCTTTGCGTTATTCGCGGATAAATTTTTATCTTTTCACTATTAACTATTCGTTATTCACTATTCTTTCAGTGCACTGCTTCTGTCGTCGACTCTTTCGGCTTTTCTAATTCAACGCTCATCAACATCAGCTCATCGCCACTAATCAACGTCGTTCGCCAGTCACCACATTGTTTACAGATCAATTTGTTTGGCAATGTATCCGATTCACTGCCGCACTGTGTACATTTGACACGCACAGGCAGATATTCGATAACAAGTTCAGCATTCTCTGCGATCGTTCCTGCACTGGCAATCGGATAAGCATTTTTTAATAACTGTACTTCAACGCCCGACAGTGGCCCCATGGCAACAACGATAGAAGTTACGCTCTGTGCATTACGTTCCGATGCGATAGTCTCAACCTGATCCATTAACGACTGACAGATAGCGAGTTCATGCATCGGATCTATGCCCTACCCGACGGCTCCGCTGCCAGCATCTGATCATATAACTCCCAGGCTGTCTGTGCTTCCTGCTGAGAAATTTTCTGAATGGCGTAACCGACATGTACCACGATAAAATCGTCGACCTCAAGTTTATCATCCTGCATCATGAACAAACTGACGTCACGCGTCACGCCTTTAGCTTCACAGCATGCTGTAAAACCATCGATGGATTTGATTTGCATGGGTATTCCTAAACACATAGAACAATCCTTAAAGAGCCCGATTTCATTGTATTACATTGTAACTTTAGAAAAACCATCAGCCATTTGACATACGTCAATAAGAGTAGCACGATACACTGATAAAAAGTTACATACAAACTATCAGGGAAATTCGATGAGTCGTGATGAAACTTTGATACTCGGAATCGGCAACACCTTACTTACGGATGAAGGTGCGGGCATCCACGCACTCAACCACCTTCAATCAGCCTATACTAATACATGGCCTGCTAATCTATTTCCTGATGGCCCAAACTTAAACTTCATCGATGGCGGCACTCTCAGCTTTACTCTCGCCGTATGGATTGAAGACTGTACCAATCTGATTGTCTTCGATGCTACTGAACTGCACCAGCCTGCAGGAACAGTCAATGTTTTTGTTGGCAGCGAGATGGATGAATTTCTTGGTACCACCAAACGCAGCGCACATGAGGTCGGCTTGATCGACCTGATGGATATCGCACGTCTGACCGATCACCTTCCTGAAAACCGTGCCTTGATTGGTATTCAACCTGACAAAATGGACTGGGGCATGAAACCGACAGTAGCCGTTCAAAACGCTTTAGATAAAGCAGTAAGTGAAGCAGTGAAATTAATAAGTCAGTGGCAGAAAGTTAGTACAGACCAGGAAGTTTCCACAGCAGAAGAACATTCCGACATTAACAGTGAAGTGTTGAGGTAATCATGTCTGATTTCAGTATCGTGCAATTTAATATCCAGATCGGCGATGACTTGACACACAATGTTAAACCGCTGTTACACGAGATCAAACATGGCCTGGACAAGCTTGTAGAAACAGGGCAAACCAGCATCATCGATCTGCGCAGCATTCCACTGGCGCCTGGTGAAGAAGACAAAATTTTGAGCATGCTCGGTCAGGGTGAAGTTCAGGCTCAACTAAATGCACTTGGCTTAAGTGAAGTCACCGAAACACAGTATGCAGGTGTATGGATAGTCACTCACTACAACGATGAAAATCACATCATCAGCCGTTTTATTGAAGTTACAACAATGCCTGAAATCCTCTGTTCACAGACTGAGGACATCATGGCTGCTTATAGTCGTCTTACCGTATCCCTCGAGGATAACGTGTAAGACAACCTGGAAACCAACGCGTCCGTGGTGGAGAAATCAGAATGACAAACAATTCTAATAAAGAAAAAACTCTTGGCGAAGTCATGCGCAGCCGGGGCGTTTCACGCCGCAGCTTTTTAAAATTCTGTGCTGCCACCGCTTCGATGATGGCGATGTCACCCGCGATGATCCCGAAAATCGCTCACGCATTAGAGAGTGCAAGAAGACCTTCAGTCATCTGGTTATCTTTTCAGGAATGTACCGGCTGCACCGAGTCACTCACACGCGCACATACTGCAACGATCGAAAGCCTGATCTTCGATTCGATATCACTCGATTATCATCATACGCTGCAAGCAGCATCCGGTCATGCAGCAGAGGAAGCACGCGAAGCGGCCATGAATGAAAACTGGGGGAAATATATTCTCGTCGTCGATGGTTCGATCCCGACAGATAACCCCGGATACTCGACCATTGCAGGCATAAGTAATCTGGATATGTTTATGCAAACAGCCGCCGGAGCTGCGGCTATTATTTCTGTCGGCACCTGTGCTGCTTACGGAGGTATCCCACATGCAGACCCTAATCCAACCGGTGCTTATTCGGTTTACGATGTTATTAAAAAATTCAGTAATAATCAGCTCGACGGTATTTCTTCTGCCACACTGGCGAAGGCCGGTGAAGGTTCTGTCGTAAGTAAACCAATCATCAGCGTACCCGGCTGCCCGCCTATTCCGGTCGTTATCACTGGTGTACTAACGCACTTTTTAACTTTTGGTACGATACCTGAACTCGACCACCTCGGGCGTCCCAAGGCATTTTATGGACAGAGTATCCATGACCGCTGTTATCGCCGGCCCTTCTATGACAAAGGTCTGTTTGCAGAAACATTTGATGATGAAGGTGCAAAAAAAGGCTGGTGTTTATACAAACTTGGATGCAAAGGTCCGACAACTTACAACGCCTGCGCCACGACAAAATGGAATGATGGCACCAGCTTCCCGATCGAATCAGGTCACCCCTGCCTGGGTTGTTCCGAACCCGATTTCTGGGATGGCGGCGGGTTCTATAAAGCGCTATCGATGCCAACTGAAAACATTACTCAGACTGCTATTTATACAGCTGCCGGCGCAGCAGCCGTCGGTGTTGCTCTGGGCGCGATGAACAAGAGCAAAAAGAACAATGCAGTCGCAGCGCATAATAAAACGACAATAGATGATCTGGAAAAATGAAACAGCGATTTAAAACCCAACGAGGACTGAATAATGAGTGAAATTGAATTTCTGAACTGGGTACGCGGCCCGGGTTTTCAGATTGCAATAATCATCTTTGTTGCAGGTGTAATAATACGTTTCGCCGAAATTTTACTACTGGGTCGTAAACCAAATTTAGCTGAAGCAAAAGGTTCAGAGATGAGCAGCGGACTTCGCACCATCATCACCAGGTCTATTCCTGATAAAGGCACATTTCAACGTTCGATGTTTACTGTTGTTGCCGGATACATTTTTCATCTCGGTTTATTTATAACTATATTTTTATTTGCACCGCATATACTGATGTTTAAAGATATTTTCGGTTTCGGCTGGCCGTCTTTACCCACCCCGGTGGTAGATGCAATGGCAATAGTGACCATCATCGCGCTATTTGCAGTATTAATACATCGTATGCGCAACACAGTACTTAAATTTATAAGTACCAAAGAAGATTACATCGTCTGGCTGGTCACCATACTGCCACTTATTACTGGTTATATCGCTTTCCACCGCATCGGCATGACTGCACCAACGTTGCTCGCCATTCATATCCTCAGTGTCGAATTATTACTTATCATGTTTCCTTTTACCAAACTGATGCACACTTTCACGATCGTAATGTCACGTTGGTATGGTGGCGCCATTTCTGGATACAGAGGAGTTAAATCATGAGTGCATCATTAGATAAAGGCATCAATGCACTAAAAGAACAGGTTGATTCCAGTGTGGCAGCATTTTTCAGTAGCTGCACCCATTGCGGTATGTGCGCAGATGCATGTTTGTTCTATACAGAGACAGGCTGTCCGACAGCAACACCGATTACTAAAGTCGAACCGTTACGCCGTATCTGGAAATCAGAATACACTTTACTGGGACGCATCGGAAAGATGTTTGGTCTGAACAAAAAGGTTGATGATGAACTGCTAACCAAATGGGAAAAACGAGTTTACGACAACTGTACATTATGCGGGCGCTGCTCGATGGTCTGCCCGGTTGGCAACGATATTGCGTTGATGATACGAAAAACACGTGAAGGCATGGCAGCCGCCGGTCATGCACCTGAAGGTCTGATTGGCGCCACTAAACGTGCAGTAACTATCGGTAGCCCGATGGGTGTGAAACTGCCAGCATTGATGGCGCAGATCAATCACGTCGAAAAAGATACCGGCTTAAAAGTACCACTCGATGTTGAAGGCGCTGAATATATGCTGCTGCTGTCTTCAATGGAAATTATGAATTTCCCTGAATTTATCGAAGCCATCGCAAAAATATTTACAAAAGCTGGTGTTAGCTGGACCATCTCAACAGAAGCATTTGAAGCGACCAACAGTGGTATCCAGATTGGCGTTTCTGATATCGCTGCCGAACTGGTACAGCGTATTGTAGATGCCGCCGAGAAGTTAAAAGTTAAAACTGTCATCAGTCCCGAATGCGGTCACGCTTATATGGCTATCCGTTGGGATGGACCTAACCTTATCGGCAAGCCTTTCAACTTCAAGGTAAGACATATTCTCGAAATACTCGACGAGTTCCGCAAAGACGGTCGTTTGAAAATTACCGGAAAAGAAGAGCAGCGTCTTACCTATCATGACCCCTGCCAGATTTCACGACGTGGTGGTGTTATTGAACAACCACGCAATCTTATCAACATGTTTTCGAACAACTTTGTTGAGATGCCTGATACCGGAAAAATGAACTGGTGCTGTGGCGCCGGCGGCGGTGTTAGCACAAATGAACGCGCCGACAAGGTTCGCCTCAAAGTCTTCCAACGCAAAAAAGACCAGCTTGATGAAATAAAACCAGATGCGATTGTTAGTGCCTGCTCGAACTGCCGCATCCATCTCGAAGACGGACTTGAAGAATACAATATGGATATCCCATTAATGAGTTTAACTGAAACACTTGCCGAACATCTGGCAGATTGACCATCGATAATCAATGATGGAGAACATATGATATGAGCCAAATAAGTAACGACAAAGAATTCAAACTGGCATTAAATAACCTGGATGCAGTAAAGCAAAGAACAGTAGCAGCGATGTTTGTCGAACATGTTCTTTCGTTAAGTAACGATGACAGAATAAAGCGTGTTGTAAAGGTCGCAACTGACAGCAGCGCATCAGAGGATGAAATATCAGATGCGCTGAAATCAGCAAAAGCTGCCACCATGGACAGCTCCACACGTTGCGGATCAGAAGGTAACTGGACTGATCAGGCAGGTTATTTTGTTGCTCGGGCAGCCGTTGCCGCTGTAACACCGCCGACACAATCAAAATCAGGTGGCCCAGCGTGGCAGGCAGCTATGAGCAGCAGAATGGCACAAACAAGCATACTGATAGACGATGACTCGGATGAAGTAGCAACGCATTCAGAGAATAAGTGGCAGTACCATATATTGTCAGACTACTTACAATCATAGACAGCATTCATAAGAAGAGAGAGTAGACATGAGCGAATCAGGTGGAAACGAAAGAATTGTAGTTGACCCGATCACCCGTATCGAAGGTCACCTGCGCATCGAAGCCCAGATGAATGGTAACAAGATCGAGAAGGCCTATTCTTCTGGCACCATGGTGCGCGGTATCGAAACCATCCTGAAAGGACGCGATCCGCGAGACGCATGGGCGTTCGCACAGCGCATATGCGGTGTCTGCACATTGGTTCACGGCCTCGCCTCTATCCGTTCAGTAGAAAATGCACTGGACTATAAGATTCCCAAAAATGCTGACCTGATCCGCAACCTGATGAATGGTGCACAGTACATACATGACCACGTCATGCATTTTTATCATCTGCATGCACTGGACTGGGTCGATGTTGTCTCCGCTTTAAGTGCTGACCCAAAAGCCACATCCGAACTTGCACAATCTTTAAGTAATTATCCAAAATCTTCTCCTGGGTATTTCTCTGACATGCAAAAGAAACTGAAAGGTTTCGTCGAATCTGGTCAGTTGGGTATTTTTGCCAAAGCCTACTGGGGGCACCCAGCTTACAAACTGCCGCCCGAAGCAAACTTGATGGCGGTATCACATTATCTGGAAGCACTGTCATGGCAACGTGATGTGGCACGTCTGCACACTATTTTTGGCGG
>DAOWFN010000062.1 GCA_030637945.1 Gammaproteobacteria bacterium | reverse complement strand
TTTAATCTTCGGCCTGGGACCTGCTGGTACAGGTAAGAGTTACTGTGCTGCAGCAATGGCTGCGCAGGCACTGATATCGGGCGATATCGATCAAATAATTTTCACCAGGCCTGCCGTCGAAGCAGGTAATAGCATGGGTTTTTTGCCTGGCAAGCTCGATGAAAAATTTGATCCTTATTTCAGCGCCTTTAAATCCTGTTTGATCAGCAATGCCGGTAAAGGCGTGATCGAATGCGCTTTGAAAAACGGCAATATCACCGTCGAACCACTCGCATATATGCGTGGAAAAACATATAACCATGCATTTGTAGTCTTAGATGAGGCGCAAAATTGTACGCCAGAAGAAATGAAAATGTTTATGACACGTATCGGCAAGCAGTCCACAGTCGTTATTAATGGTGATTTAAGTCAGAAAGATATCCGTTGTTACTCGGGATTGCATGATGCGATAAAACGGATTCATGGTGTTAAAGGTGTTTATGTCCATGAGTTCGACTATCAAGATATCGTGCGTAGTGACATAGTGAAAGATATTATTATGTGTTACGACGACACAGAACAAAAAATGACGTCATACCGCACATAGATTCTTCAAATAATCTGTGAGAGGGTAGAACAAGGATTAGTTTTTGTATATCTGCTATCGGTGTGAGTCTATTCACGCATCGGTACTTAAGTGTGTGCGCATATAATTATTGAATATCATTTATATGCCGCATCAAACAGTTCTATGTTTTGCTAGATAGTGGCATCGTGACTCCTGATGGATGAGTACGGGGTGAGTGGCGCTCTTTTTTTCTTATATCTAATCAAATCAATTGGTTAATGAGTTCTACATGTATGTTGTGCCGATAATTTAATAACTGCTATTATCTTGCTTAATAAAGTATTTATTGTAAGAAGCAGGTTATGGTGAAGGGACTAACGTACTCAATTTTGTTATTGATGCTATCGGCATCCGTATTGCAGGCAGCCCAAACTCAGGGTAAAGCTGCAAATAATACGATAACAAAAACAAGTCTGATCCTGCAAAGCCTGAATAATCCCGTTGGAATACAGGCACTCGAATCTTTCTCCGGGAAAGACCTTGCCGGGAAAGATGGTCCAATGGCAAAACTTGGTATTGACCTGGCGTTGATCTACCAGGAGCATCGTCATTTTAAAATAAACGGCGGAACACAAGTTTTACAACGTCCGTTTGTCTCCTCATTATCGTTAGCTCGGATTAGAGATGAAAAGATTGTAGTCGACGCAGTGGCTGGTGGCGAGATCGATTCTCTGCTGCAGGAGTTGACTGTACTCGGAATGGAAAATATCTCGGTATACGGACGGATGATTTCGGGGTGGATGCCTATCGCGTCGCTCGAGCAAGCGGCTAAGATCAGCACGCTGAAATTTGCCAGACCTGCCTACGCAAAAGTGAATACCGGTTCAGTTACCAGTCAGGGCGATGCCGCTTTATTATCTGATGATGCGCGCACATTTTTTGCTGTTGATGGCACGGGTGTAACTATCGGTACATTGTCTGATAGTTATGACTGCATCGGTGGTGCAGCAGCCGACGTCGCTTCTAATGACTTGCCAGCCGGTGTTGTGGTGCTAGCCGATGAAACAGGTTGCGCGTCAGGTTCTGATGAAGGTCGCGCCATGATGCAGATCGTGCATGATGTTGCACCGGGTGTTAGTCAGGCTTTTCATACCGCATTTGATGGCGAGGCTTCTTTTGCCAGTGGCATCGTTGAACTCGCAACCGATGCAGGATCGGACATCATCAATGATGATGTTTTTTATTTTGCTGAACCGATGTTTCAAGATGGCATTATCGCTCAGGCAGTCGATGCCGTTAAGGCGATGGGTATTGCGTATTTTTCAGCAGCGGGTAATCAGTCAGACGATTCGTATGAGGCAACATATGTTGGTTCAGGTGTGTCCGGTTATGCCAGTGGCAGTATACGACATGACTTTGATCCCGGTGGTGGCACTGATACTTTAATGCAGGTGACGATTCCATCAAATACGCAGGTTATCTTTGTCCTGCAGTGGCAAGATCCGTTTTATTCGGTCAGTGGCGCACCCGGCGCTGGCACGGATATGGATATGCTTTTATATTCCTCAAATGGAATAGCGCAGACAGGTGGAATCGCCGCAAACATCGGTGGTGATGCGGTTGAGGTTTTTGCATTTACTACAAAACCGGGGCCGACAAAAACGTATCAATTAGCGATAGATCATGTGGCTGGTCCGGTTCCCGGGAAAGTTAAATTTGTGTATTTTGGGAATTTAACCGTTGATGAATACGCCACCAATAGTAGTACCAGCTATGGTCATGCGATTGCTGCTGGTGGACAGGGCGTTGGCGCGGCGCGTTACTCCAGTACCCCGGATTATGGTGTAATACCACCGGTGGTAGAGTATTTTTCATCAAAAGGCGGTACGCCGATATTGTTCGATATCGCTGGCAACCCAGTGAGTCTGATGCGGCAGAAACCTGACTTTGTAGCCCCTGATGGTGGTGATAATACTTTTTTTGGCTCTGATTATGAGAGTAACGGGTGGCCCAATTTTTTTGGTACATCAGCTGCAGCACCGCATGCGGCAGCAATGGCTGCCTTATTAAAAGAGTTTGATGGCTCATTAACACCTGATTCCATATATACCACTATGCAAGACACAGCCGTTGAGATGGATGTGGCTGGATTTGATTATCTGACAGGCCACGGTCTTGTTCAGGCAACACTGGCACTGGCATCACTGGATGATGATAGCGATACGGTTCCTGACAGTCAGGACAACTGCCCGGATGATGCCAATACAACACAGGATGATTTTGATAATGATGGGTTAGGCGATGTCTGCGATCCGGATGACGACAATGATGGGCTGTCAGATGCCGATGAGATAATAAACGGTACCAATCAGTTTTTGGCAGATTCTGATGGTGATAACTTGAGTGATGGTGATGAGGTGAACCTGTATGGTACCAATCCGACTCTGGCCGATACAGATAGTGATGGTTTTAATGATGATGTAGAAATCCTTGCTGGCAGTGATCCTGATAGCAATACTTCTATCCCGGGCGTTTCAAGCGGTGACATTAATGGTGATGACAATGTCGATGTTATTGACTACTTGCTAGCGACGAGAATTGCAGTCGGAGATCTAATACCAACAACAAACCAGTTATTACGCGGTGATGTTGCGCCGCAGAATAATGGTGTGCCTGTACCGAATGGGATTATCGATGCAGGTGATCTGGTTGTTATACAGAAAACTATGCTTAGTTTTTAGCTTATTCAATTATTAGTAGTGCTAGATATATATTAGAAAATGCAGAGGTTTATATCCTAAGTCATCTGCAATTTATTTCCATGCTATCGCTTATGTCGTCTTACGATACATTAAGTTGTTCAAGTTCTTCATGAATCATTAGCCATTCTTCTTCAGCGTTATCATGTGTTTTTTCTAAGTCTGCTTTTTCCATAAGTATCTGCTGAAGTTTTTCTTTATTTTCGTCTGCGTATATGTTGTTGTCCGCTAGTTGTATGTTTATGTCTGCTAGTTTTTCTGAAAAATGCTCGATGGTGTTTTCAAGCTGTTTTACTTTTTTTCTCAATGGTGCAGTCTTTTGCCTTTGTTCTGCTTCGAGACGTTTTCTTTCTTTATTGGAAATATTACTGGGTGTGTTTTGATTTTTACTGTTGGTTGAATCTACATTTGTTGAGCGGTTGCTATTATGTTCGCTTAACCATTTAGGGTAATCGTCCAGACCTAGCGGAAATTCGCTTACTGTTTGTTGGTTAACTAATAGTAATTTATCGCAGGTGACATTAAGCAGATGCCTGTCGTGAGAGACGATAACCATAGCACCAGAAAAATCCTGTAGAGCTTCTGCCAGTGCTTCTCGCATTTCGAGGTCGAGGTGATTGGTCGGTTCGTCGAGTAATAACAGGTTTGGTTTCTGGTAGATAAGCATAGCTAGTACCAGGCGAGATTTTTCACCACCGGAAAATATATTTATGTTTGATAATGCCATATCATTGGAAAAGCCAAAACGTCCAAGATAATTTCTTAGATCAGCTTCGCGGGCATTTTTGTCAATCTGTTGCAGGTGTTCGATCGGGGTGTGTTCGTCGTGTAGCTGTTCTAACTGGTGTTGGGCGAAGTAGCCGATCTTTGTTTCTTTGGCTAAATGATATTCGCCTTTCTGAATTTTTAGCTCGTTGGCCAGCACTTTAATGAATGTGGATTTTCCTGCGCCGTTAGGACCGAGTAATCCGATGCGGTCGCCAGGCAATAATTGAAAATCAACGTTGCTCAATATTTTTATGTCGTCATAACCAGCATCGACGTGTTCCATGTGTAATAAGCTATTTGGAAGTTTTTCTGGCTTAAATAATGAGAAATGAAAAGGTGAGTCTACGTGAGCCGGTCCGATAACTTGCATCCGCTCTAACGCTTTAAGCCTGCTCTGTGCCTGTTTTGCCTTTGTGGCTTTGGCGCGAAAGCGTGTAATGTAAGATTCGATGTGCGCGATGTTGCGTTGTTGTTTTAAATATTCTGATTGTTGGTTAGCCAGGCGTTCGCTTCTTATACGCTCGAAAGCAGTATAGTTACCGGTATAAAGCTGTATGTTTTGTTGTTCAAGATGTGCGATGTGGGTGCAGATGTTATTTAAAAAATCACGGTCGTGTGAGATCAGTAGCAGAGTTCCACGATACGCGGATAACCAGGATTCCAGCCAGATGATCGTATCCAGATCGAGATGATTAGTGGGTTCATCCAGTAGTAACAGATCAGAGCGACACATCAAAGCTTTGCCCAGATTAAGCCGCATACGCCAGCCGCCAGAAAATTCATTTATGATTCGGGTTTCATCGTTTTGCTGAAAACCTAGTCCGGCCATTAACTGGCTGGCACGGGCGTTAGCGCTGTAACCATCGATGTTGTCTAGCTGTGTATGTAATGTGGCGAGCAGGATGCCATCATTGTTATCTTCTGCTTTTTTGATAGCCTGTTGTATCTGTCTTAGTTCGACATCACCATCCAGGACAAAATCAATAGCCTTTTGCTCGCCATCGGGAATTTCCTGTGCAACGTGTGCAATTATCCAGTGGTCTGGGTAGATACAGTCGCCCGCATCGGCATGGAATTGTTTCTGGATCAGAGAGAACAGGCTGGATTTTCCGGTGCCATTAGCACCCGTTAGACCAACTTTTTGTCCGGGATGGATTTGAAAGTTGGTGTCTTCAAACAGCAGCTTAACGCCGCGTCGGACACTTAGATTGATTGCCTGTAGCATGGGCGTGCATTGTAACCTTAAATTTATTCTAATTCATCAGTACCAACGTAGAATTCTACGTTATTACGATTTTAGACAGCTAGTGCTGGATAAAATAACAGTGAGTACCATCATTTTTTATTATATTTGAAACTTATCATTATTTTGTGTGGTCTATTTTTTTAATTGATAGTTTGAAGATGTGATTAGTTATTAATTAAGCTGTAGTTTAGGGATGGGGCGATGGAATTGAACATAACGCGAGAATCTGCACAGCAACGAGCCTGCACACACGTAGTAACGGGTAATACGCAAACATCTCAATCTATTAAATTTTATCCTAAAAACTCAGCGATGTTTCACGCTGGTGTCACTAGCCTCGATCGCTGGCTAGTCAAAAAAATGGTGGATGTCGTTGGCAACCCGCCAGTCCGAATCAGTTTATGGGACGGTGTTGAAGTTACACCATATTGCGAGAATCCTGTCGCGGTTATGACTTACTGTGATCGAGATGCTCTATTCAAAACGATTATTGATCCAGAACTGCACTGGGGTGATCTGTATTGTTCCGGTCGTGTCGAGTTTGAAGGTGATATGGTCAAATTCATGGAAGCAATATATCAGGGGATCAGTGGTAAAAATAAAATAAGCCTGTTGAGAAGATTGGTATCGTGGCTAGGGCATCGCAGTGTCTTTAATACTTACGATAAAGCAAAGGAAAATATCTATCATCATTATGATATAGGTAACGAGTTTTATAAGCTCTGGTTAGATAGAGAAGAGATGCAGTATAGCTGCGCATACTTTCCGCATGAAGGTATGACACTGGAAGCAGCACAGGAGGCAAAACTGCATCACATCTGTCGCAAGCTGAACTTAAAACCGGGCGATAAAGTCGTAGAAGCAGGTTGTGGCTGGGGTGGTTTAGCACGGTTCATGGCTAAAAATTACGATGTTGATGTTGTTGCATACAATATTTCAAAAGAGCAGATCAGATACGCTCGTCAGCGTGCTGATGATGAGGGGCTTGCCGATAAGGTTGAATTTGTTTTAGATGATTACCGAAATATACAGGGTGAATTTGATGTGTTTGTCTCTGTCGGTATGCTGGAGCATGTTGCTAAACGAGATTACAGGGAACTAGGGAAGGTAATCAAACGTTGTTTAAAAAAAGATGGGCGAGGTCTGATGCACAGTATTGGTCGCATAATCGGCGGACCGATGAATGCCTGGATAGAGCGGCGTATATTCCCTGGCGCATGTCCTCCTACCTTAAGTGAAATGATGAACATATTTGAACCGAATGGGCTGGCTACCTGTGATGTTGAAAATATGCGTTTGCATTACTCACGCACGATAGAGATGTGGGCTCAGCGTTTCGAGCAACACAAGGAAGAGATTACTGAGATGATGGATGAAGAATTTGTCAGAGCGTGGCGTTTGTATTTACACGGTTCTTTAGCAGCATTTAATGTAGGTGAATTACATTTATTTCAGGTGGTATTTAGTCATTCAGAGAATAATTGTCTGCCCTTGTCACGCCATCACATCTACGAGTCAGAAAAAATTGCAGCGACGGATAAAGTGAAATTACCTGTGGTTACTGCAAAGGAAGAGCGTGATGAAATCTTATGATGTTTTAATCGTAGGTGGCGGTCCGGCAGGTTCATCGCTTGCCTACAGTTTGAAGAATGCCGGATTAAGAATTGGCGTGATGGATAAAAAATCATTTCCTCGACACAAGGTTTGTGCGGGTTGGGTGACGCCAGAAGTGATGCGCATCTTAAATATTGATCTAAAAGATTACGCTGAAGGTCGTACATTACAAAAAATTAATGGGTTCAAGATTAGCCAGTTAGGTCAGAAGCAAGTTGAATCGCATTACCCAGATGAAGCCGTTAGTTATGGAATACGCCGTGTTGAATTTGATGATTATCTGATAAAGAGATGCGGCGCTGAATTGATTTTGAAGGAAGAATTTAAAGATATGAAAAAAACCAGTAGTGGCTGGTTAGTCAACGGTACTTATCAAACAAGATTAGTTGTTGGTGCAGGGGGGCACTACTGTCCTGTTGCTCGTGCCATTGATTCTAAAGGTGTCGGTGAAGTGGCTGTTGTGGCGCAGGAAGTCGAATTTGAGATGAACGAACAACAGAAGCGAAGTTGCACTATTAAAAAAGAAGTGCCTGAGTTGTTCTTTACGCCAGATTTAATGGGTTATGGCTGGGTGTTTCGTAAAGGTGATTTTTTAAACATCGGTTTAGGACGTGAAGACAAAAGTAAGTTATCTGGCCATGTTAAAGACTTCTGTGAGTATCTTTGTGCGCAGGGAAAGATACCAGACGATATTACAGATAAATATAATGGACACGCTTATCTGCTTTATAACCATGCAGTAAGAGAAATGGTTGCTGATAGCGTATTGCTTATTGGAGATGCTGCCGGGCTTGCATATCCGCAGAGCGGGGAAGGTATACGGCCAGCAGTTGAGTCCGCCATGTTAGCGGCGGAAATTATTTCTTCGTGTAATAATGATTACAGTGTGGAAAAATTACAGGCTTATAACACGTTGATGGAAAAACGATTTGGTAAGCGACTGCCTGAACCGGATCTGATGGAAAAATTGCCCATGTTTGTTAAAAAGGCATTTGCAAATAAATTGATGAAAACGCATTGGTTCACCAAAAATATCGTTGCTGACAAATGGTTCTTGCAATCCCATCAAACACCCCTGGCGGTACCAGGTAAATAATCTGATCATCGTGGTTTAATTTTTCAGATAAAAAAATGCCAGTAAAATATTTACTGGCACCAATAGCTACGGTCTAACTATAATTTAAGTTGGTTATTAGAATTTCAGATAAGCGCCAGCGAATATACCGTCAAAATTTAAATCGGCATCGGTATCAGAAACGTCATCCAGCTCAAAGGTCTGCTTGCGATAACCTGCTTCAAAGCCAACAAAATAGTCTGTGGTATAGGCAACCTTTGCGGTGAAGTCAGAAACGGAAGTTCCATCAAAAGCGATATAACTAAGCTCACCGCTGATGATAAGGTCAGGCCAGGGTGAAGCGCCAACCAGTGCGTACAGCATCGGTACGGTCTCGCTAAAAGAATCTGAAACTGTAGTTGTGCTACCTGTGAGATTAATCCTGTAATCAATCTTCAGGTGCCGTATGTTCAAACCAAGATCAAGGCTAACAACATTGTCCAGCACTTCGTAGTAGGCGATTAAGTCAGTGGTCTCTATGGAGATATCATTATCTATACTGCCGTTAAATGTTTCTCCATCGAAGATGAAATCGGCATTTTCGTTGCTACCTGAATGATCTATCGTGGTATGTATCAAACGGAAGTTGGGGATGACTGGCACAAAATGCTCTAATGTTACAAATAGATATCCCTGCGATTCATCATCCCAAGCTAAGTCGTTTTTGACGTCGACGCCAGTTAGGTCAGTTGTTTTCTTGAAATCACCGTCAGGTGACTCGTTCCATACGCCTCCGCCTACAGAAACTGATAATGTATCTGCATTCGCCATAAAAGGTGTTACTAGTGCTGCCATGCAGACTAATTGTTTGATTTTCATAATAAATTTCTTTCTAAGTGAGTGGTTAGCTGTTTAGTAAAATTTGTTCGTAATCACGAGTATAGGTAATAAATTTTAGTGCGGAATGAATATCGGTTTTTATTATGAAAAATAGTCAGTTCTAAATAAAGACTGAAAACCAGATTAATCCGACGATAATAAACGCGAGCAAAACGGCTGCTGAACCCATATCTTTTGCGCGACCAGATAGCTCATGCATTTCGTCACCATGCCTGTCGACCACCGCTTCTATCGCAGAATTTAGTATTTCAACCAGGAGGATAAAGAACAGGCTGGCGACCAATATGGCTTTGTCGGCATGAGTTGGACCGTAGTATAGAGCGGCAGGCGTTAATACCAATATCAAACCAAGTTCCTGTCGAAAAGCTGACTCATGTTTGAATGCGGCTTTAAAACCCAGCCATGAATAACCTGCTGCGTTGATGATACGTGTTATGCCAGTAGCGTCTGTTTTAGCCATATAAGTGATTGAAGTTTATAACTTAATTATTGATTTTATTAATGATGAAAGAACTTGTCCATAAGCCGTGTCTGTAATAATAATAGTATGTCCTGGCAAGATGTCATTTTTTTAACACTTTTATCTTTTTTTATAACGCATTTCACAGACTTTTTGAGATAGTTTTATATACTTAGTCACAATTGAGCCAAATAATAATAAGTTAACGAATAACCGGGTAGCGTTATGTCTATTAGAATACTGCCGCCAGCATTGGCTTTAATTGCGTTTTTGCTGAGTGTGCTGTCAACTTCATCGTTTGCCGCTGAAGTGACCAAGGAACAGATAAAAGGTCTGGACGAACAGGTTCAGGATATCAAAAAGGATGTGCTGGAATTAACGTCTGAGCTAACTCTGCTCGAAGAAAAATTATTATTTCCTTCCAATACACAGGTTTCACTCTTTGTTTCATTGGCTGGCGATAAAGATTTTGTGCTCGATTCGGTGCAGATCAAAATGGACAACAAAGTTGTCGCCCAACACCTGTATACCTTTAAAGAGATCGAAGCACTGAGGGCGGGTGGTGTGCAACGTATCTATACCGGAAATATTAAAACCGGTGATCATGCCCTGGTGGCCAGTTTTATCGGCCGTGCAGAATCGAATAATGAATATCAACGAAGTGCAAACTACACGGTAACAAAAAAAGTTGGCCCGGCATTTGTAGAAATACAGATCACCGGTAGTAGTGCATCTGATCAAACGGTCTCATTTAAAGACTGGTAAGCATGTTTCTTAGAACCATAATTTTACTCTCTGCATTTTTATGCAGCTTGCCTGCGTATGCAGCAAGTGGTTTAAAAGATGTCGAACTGCGTGATCTGTATTTTGGCGAGATCCTTTATTCTGCATATCAGGATATGCATTTTGATGCGCTGTCAAAATTAGATGCAGAATTATCTCAATACCATCGCTTAGACGAGTCGGAGTTAGACTCTTTGCATCTACACCTGGGGCAGGCTGAGTTTTCAGTCGGAGATATGGAGATGCAATATCGTATGAGCCAGCGTGCGGCTAAGGCGATACAGGCAGTGCTCGGCAATGGTATCGATCTGGCGACACGTAATCAGGCGGCATTAGCGCTGGCCAGAGTATTTTAT
>DAOWFN010000009.1 GCA_030637945.1 Gammaproteobacteria bacterium | reverse complement strand
GTTGTGGTCGGTGCGGGTGCTAAAGTATTAGGTCCTATTACCCTGGCCGAGGGTGTGCGAATTGGTTCCAATGCCGTAGTGACAAAAAACGTCGATAAAAACTCAACAGTCGTTGGTGTGCCTGGCCGCGTTATACATCACCATGATGTCGCGCAGGAAAAACGAGATGCAATTGCAGAAAAACTTGGTTTCGATGCATACGGTGCAACTCGCGATGCGCCTGACCCTGTTGCGACAGCAATTAATAAAATGCTTGATCATATCCATGCCATGGATGAAAAAATGGAAACTATGTGTGGTGCATTGAAGCAGTTTGGTGCAGAAATTGATGTTAGCAATCTGCCGGACCTTGGTTCATGTTCTATATCCACAGACGCCTCAGACGAGGATGAAGCGGATAAAATCGAAACGAATTAAGGTAGTAATTTACTGCTTCTAAGTTTTCTTATCAATAAATATCAATAACTTGCATAAGTTTCTATTACTTTAGTAATACCTGACTAAAATACTCGGTTAAATACTTGACTAAAATAGTAGGAATTAAGTAAAATTCACCTACTTATTATTTATTGGTGTTTGATATGCGTTTAACTACAAAAGGTCGTTATGCTGTAACTGCCGTGCTCGATCTTGCATTACATCAGGATGCCGGGCCGGTTTCTCTGGCGGCTATATCTGAGCGTCAACGTATTTCACTATCCTATCTGGAACAGCTCTTTGCAAAGTTGCGTCGCAACAATATTGTAAGCAGTACCCGTGGTCCTGGCGGTGGATATACGCTAACAAACAGTGTTGATGAAGTGAGTGTTTCAGACATAATTCTGGCGGTTGATGAAAGCTGCAAAGTTGTGGATTGCAATGACGCAGAAGGTTGCCACAGTGGTTATCAGTGTTTAACGCATGACCTGTGGCAAGAGTTAAGTAATGAAATTCGTACCTTCCTTGATGGTATTACACTCTCTGAAATCATGTCACAGGACGCTGTGAATGATGTGAAAGTGCGCCAGGATGAAGCAAGCATAACGCGCCAAGACGAAACAAGGATCATTTGATTTTAAGAGAATAATGCTTCAGGGCAAATTTGATGGCGGTGTATCTCGATAATAATGCGACAACGGCTTTAGATGAAAAAGTTTTAGAAGCCATGCTGCCTTATATGGGGCAGGTAACGGGTAATCCGTCCAGTGTGCATCGATTTGGTCGATTACAAAAAGATGCAATTGAACAGGCTCGTGAATCAGTTGCGCAACTGGCCGGTGCCAGGGCAGAGCAGGTAATCTTTACCAGCGGCGGCACTGAATCGAATAATTTATTGCTGAAAGGTTTTAGTCAGCATGCCGTCGCTCGGACGAGCACTGAACAGGAAACGAGTGCACGTATTGCCATAAGCGCGATAGAGCACATGTCGATGTTAGAGCCGGCGCAAAATCTACCGATCGAGGTGGATCTCGTGCCGGTAGATACAAACGGTTGCGCCACTCTGCACGCGGTAGAGCAGGTGGTGACAGAGCAGACATCACTGATGTCAGTAATGTCTGCGAACAATGAAACAGGAGTGATACAGAATCTCTCACCGTTGATTGCTTTTGCACATGAACGTGATTGTTTTTTTCATACGGATGCATCGCAGGCGGCAGGAAAGATACCGTTGAGTTTTGTTGAAAGCGGGGTGCATGCAATGACGTTGTCTGCCCACAAATTATACGGGCCCGCAGGTATCGGTGCCCTGGTAATCGATAAACGATTACCGATATCAAAATTACAGTTTGGTGGTGCGCAGGAGAAAAATTTACGCGCCGGTACAGAAAACGTACCCGCCATCGTTGGCTTCGGTAAGGCAGCAGAATTAGCATTGGCTGATCTGCAGGAAAATAGTTTACATGTACGTGCACTGCGTGACACATTAGAAAAGGGACTTAAGAGATTTAACACGGTAACCATCTTTGCTGAAAAGGCAGAACGGTTACCGAATACTGTACAGTTTGGGGTTGATGGTTTTGATGGCGAAACTTTACTGATGCAGCTTGATAAAAAAGCGATTGCAGTATCCAGCGGCTCAGCATGTGCCAGTGGTAAAGCTGAGCCTAGCCACGTATTAACGGCCATGCAGGTTCCAGCGACATTAGCTAATTCGGCAGTACGGGTTAGCCTGGGAAAGAATAATACGATGTCAGATGTTGAAGCTTTATTAATAGCATTAAATGACATCATAGAAATAAATCGACATTCAGCCGTGATGATGGCTGCGAATGTCTAACACGTAAGGTGAATGAAGTGAGTGAACAAAAAACGAGACCAATTTATTTAGACTATTCTGCGACCACTCCGATGGATGAGCGTGTAGTTGCCGAGATGCTCAAATACATGGGTCCGGAAAGCAGTTTTGGTAATCCCGCATCTCGTAGTCATAGTTTCGGCTGGGAAGCGGAAGCTGCTGTAGAAATGGCGCGCAAGCAAGTTGCTGATTTGGTCGGCGCTAATCCAAAAGAAATTATCTTTACGTCCGGCGCGACCGAATCGGATAACCTGGCGATCAAGGGTGTTGCACACTTTAACCAGAAACGTGGTAAACATATCGTAACCTGCAAGACAGAGCATAAAGCTGTGCTCGATAGCTGTCGCCAATTAGAACGTGAAGGCTATGAAGTTACTTATCTTGATCCGATGCAGAATGGATTGATCGATCTTGAAGTATTGAAAGATGCATTACGTGATGACACAACGCTGGTTTCTATCATGCATGTGAATAATGAGATCGGTGTCATACAGGATATCGAGGCTATCGGAAAAATCTGTCGTGAAAGAAAGATCATCTTCCATGTGGATGCAGCGCAAAGTGCCGGTAAAGTTGCAATAAATCTTGAACAGCTGCCCGTTGATCTAATGAGTTTTTCAGCACATAAGATTTACGGTCCTAAAGGTATCGGTGCACTGTATGTGCAAAGAAAACCTCGTGTACGTCTGGAAGCACAGATGCACGGCGGTGGCCATGAGCGCGGTATGCGTTCTGGTACTCTGGCTACCCACCAGATCGTCGGCATGGGTGAAGCGTTCAGGATTGCAAAGGAAGAGATGGTTGCTGAAAATGAACGTTTGCTAAAACTGAGAAATAAATTGTATGACGGTGTTAAAGACATGGAAGAGGTCTATGTTAATGGTGATATCGATCATCGCATCGCCGGCAATATCAATATCAGTTTCAATTACGTAGAGGGCGAAAGTTTATTGATGGCGCTGAATGATCTGGCGATCTCAAGTGGTAGCGCCTGTACTTCAGCTAGTCTCGAGCCAAGTTATGTATTGCGTGCCTTAGGTCGCAACGATGAGCTGGCACACAGCTCAATCCGTTTTACTATGGGGCGTTATACGACGGAAGAAGAAATCGATCTTACCATCGAGCATGTTCGTCAGGCGGTAGAGAAGTTACGTGAGCTATCACCGCTATGGGATATGTATAAAGAAGGTATCGATATAGCTAGTATTGAGTGGGCTGCGCATTAAAAGCCTGATCGTAAGTTTTAAGTTAAAAGTAGAACAATAGATAATATATTGCATCTAAATTGGTATAGATGAAGAAAAGAATGCAGGGGTGATATCATGGCATACGGTAAGAAAGTTTTAGATCATTATGAGAATCCACGCAATGTTGGAAGTTTTGAAAATTCTGACGAGATTGGTACCGGCATGGTCGGTGCGCCCGCTTGTGGCGATGTCATGAAGCTGCAGATAAAAGTCGGTAATGACGGTGTCATCGAAGATGCTGTATTTAAGACTTATGGCTGTGGCAGTGCGATCGCTTCCAGCTCATTATTGACAGAATGGGTGAAAGGTAAAACTCTGGATGAAGCGCAAGCAATTAAAAATACTCAGATCGCAGAAGAGTTAGCACTGCCTCCAGTGAAGATTCATTGCTCGGTATTAGCGGAAGACGCTATCAATGCAGCGATTGCTGATTACAGACAAAAAAATAATTAAGAAATACATTACCGGTAAAAACTATCATGGCGATTACGTTAACTGAACCAGCTGCTGAACGTGTTAAAGCTTTTCTTGAAAATCGAGGGAAGGGTGTTGGTCTGCGTCTGGGCGTAAAAACGATGGGCTGTTCAGGTATGTCTTATGTACTGGAGTTTGTCGACGATATAAATCCGGAAGATGAGGTTTTTGAAGATTCAGGCGTAAAAGTCATCGTAGATAAAAAAAGCCTGGTATATCTCGATGGTACTGAACTGGATTACACGAAAGACGGTTTAAACGAAGGTTTTAAGTTTAATAATCCAAAAGAAAAGGCAGCATGTGGTTGTGGTGAGAGTTTCACCGTATAACCCAATTCTGTTTGTTTGCCTCTATTTAAAACCTCGTGTCAAAAGATATCCTTAGCAGCAACTTCTTCGAGTTGTTTGATCTTCCTGTTTCCTACGGTGTGGATTTAACTAAAATTCAGCAATGCTATATGGAATTACAGAAACAGGTGCATCCGGATAAATTTGCCAATGCTTCTGATAGAGAAAAAAGTTTATCTATGCAACAGACGTCATGGATCAATGAAGCAAAAACAACGTTAGAAGGTCCGGTATTAAGAGCGATCTATTTGTTGAAGCTAAAAGGTTTGGATATCACTCTCGAAAATGAAACGACGATGGATGCTGCTTTTCTGATGCAGCAAATTGAGATGCGGGAACGTTTAGAGGGTGTAAAAAATGAATCTGATCCACTGGATATACTCGATTCGATGGCGAAAGAGATAAAAATATCAACACGCGGGATGATGGATAGCTTTGCAAGTGCTTATGATGCAGAGCAGTTTGATGACGCTCGTGAGTGGATTAGAAAATTGCAGTTTTTGAGTAAAGCAAAAAAAGAAATAAATACTTTAACCGCTGAAGTTGAAGATGAATTAATGAGTTAACTGTTGTCATGGCATTAATACAAATAGCAGAACCAGGGCAGTCGACTACCGCGCACCAGCATAAGCTGGCTGTTGGTATTGATCTGGGTACAACTAATTCACTGGTCGCTAGTGTGCGCAGTGGTGAAGTGAGTACTATGGCGGATGCTGATGATGAACATCTCTTGCCGTCAGTCGTGCATTACAGTGGTGACGATATATTGGTCGGTGCTGCGGCAAAACAACATAGTATTACAGATCCGATGAATACGATCGTCTCGGTTAAGCGTTTCATGGGACGAGGTATCGATGATATTGCCGCTGATGTCGCACATTCATCTTATACGTTTTCAGAGACAGAGAGTGCTGTCCCTCGAATAAAAACAAGGGGTGGCGATGTCAGTGCGGTAGAAGTGTCGGCGGAAATTTTAAAAACACTTAAACAGCGTGCTCTAGAGACACTTGGTGATGAAATAGAAGGTGCGGTAATTACCGTGCCGGCTTATTTTGATGATGCTCAACGCCAGGCAACCAAAGATGCTGCACGTCTAGCGGGCATTAAAGTATTGCGTCTGTTGAATGAACCAACAGCCGCAGCCGTAGCCTATGGTCTTGATACCGGTAATGAAGGTGTTATTGCGGTTTTTGATCTTGGCGGCGGTACCTTTGATATATCTATCCTGCGTTTGAATAAAGG
>DAOWFN010000023.1 GCA_030637945.1 Gammaproteobacteria bacterium | reverse complement strand
GGTTTTTAGCACTATGATAAACAGTAGAAGCGGCATATAACACCGTTAAACTTACCCCAAAAATGCTAAAACTAACTACATGCCAGGCATTACCATAGATACTTGCATATCTGACCAGTAGTACCAACGCCACTATGCTTAGAACAAAACCAAAAGCATGAGATATTATGTTGATTCTTTCTTCTGCTGCTGAATAATGTTTTATTTCTTTAGCTTTTTTTATTTTCATGACTTTAATTTATAGTTACTTAAGTAACAGGCATCCTTATATTTGTACAAACTAAATAGGACACTCTACAGGGTAAAAACTTTAAAAGCAGCAGTCCGCGAATAACGCAAAAGACGCAAATAAAAATATATATTATTTTCTGTCATCCTGAGCGATAGTGAAGGATCTAGTATGCTTTAACATTTCACCGGTATTAATAGCCTTTACTATCGTTCAGGATAATATTAATTCTTTACCGTTTTTATTTGCGTCTTTTGCGTTATTCGCGGACTAATTTTTTAGTTTTTTCTATTGTACATAGCATATTTTCGAGCACAACATTCAAGCCAGATAATCCTCAATACTCACTTTATCAATCTGTTCTTCTGAAAGGAATTTTTTTGCATATTCCAGATAAACACCGCTGGTTAAAAACAGATTAAATAGATCCGCATCGATGTGTTTATCATTTCGCATAAAACTTAAAATACGTATAGATTCATTTAAGGTTTTTGCTTTTTTATATGGACGGTCCGACGCGGTCAATGCTTCAAAGATATCTGCGATCACCATCATGCGTGCTGTTTCGGGCTGCTCTGTCATTATCAATCGTTTCGGATAACCTTTACCATCCATGGTTTCATGGTGACCACCGGCAATCAGTGGTACATCTCGTAAACTTTTTGGAAACGGCAGATTATTCAACATGATGATGGTCTGTATCATGTGACCATTAATCATGTAACGTTCTTCTTCACTCAAAGTGCCTTTTTTCACCGCAAGGTTATACAGCTCACCCCTGTTATATTTATATTCAGGCGTATCAACCTTGAACCCCCATTGATTGTCTTCTGGCATCTTATCCGCCTCATGACGAGCGATTAAATGCTCTGTTTTATCTGCCAGCAGTTTCTCCTCTACAGGTAAAGGCTTGCTGTTTTTATCTTTACGACTTAACTCTTCCCACGACAGACCTAAATTATCATCTAGTGTCCGCTTCCATGTTTTCTCAGCGATTGACTGCAATCTTGTTATTTTTTCATCTGCCATAAACTCACCACCAACATTACATTCAGCGATGAAGGCAAAATCATCATCCAGCTCTTCATTTTGTTTGATCAGATCACCCAAAAGCTGTTCCTTGTTACCACCTTCAGCTATCTGTTGCCAGCACTCGACTTCTGCATCACGTTTTAATACTTCAAAACGCATCCTTATCTCATGGATACGATCATAAATCGTTTCCAGTTTGGTAGCTTTATCGACGACATATTCCGGCGTAGTTACTTTGCCGCAATCATGCAACCAGCCAGCGATACTCAGCTCTTCCCATTGTTTGTCGCTTAATTCAAAATCTTTATACTTTCCTTCACTGCTATCACAGGCGGCTTTGGCCAGCATCAGCGTGATTTCAGGAACACGCGTGCAATGCCCGCCGGTATACGGTGACTTAGCATCGATCGCACCGGCGATTAATTTTATAAAGGCATTTAGTAAAGCTTCCTGCATATTAAATAACTGTCGGCTTTCCAACGTCACTGCAGCAAAACCTGATAAGGCCTCAACGAACTCTATGTTACTCGACCGAATTTCGGACTTTCCCTGTTTAAACAACAGGCACAATAGACCAATAATTTCATTATTACGATTTTGTAATGGCAATATGATATTTGTTAGTACATCGACACCCAATGTATCTAATAACGGTGTTAGTTTATTTTTATTGCTTTTATCTAATTCGATAATGCGACTTTTATGGCCATCTTTGTCCGTCAATAATGATGTCGCATCCCGCAGACTCAATGCGGGTAAACCTTCTATTTTTACCTGATTATTATCTTTGTCGCATATGAAGTCAGCTTTTAATAAATCATCCTGCTCATCCATCAGATAGATCAAAGCAGCATCTGATCGACTGATCAACATGGTTTCTTGCGTAATACTTTTCAACAACGCATCAAGGTCCTGCTCGCCCGCCAATGAATTAATTAACTTGATAAATTTATTGATCGTCGACTTCATTAGACCCATCGCTGAATCCAGTTCATCAACTTCTTTGATAAACGATACTTTCTTCTGCGTTTCTTCAAAATCAAACCGGGAAATTGCTGCTGCTTCTGTTGCCAGAACATGCAAGGGTGTGGAAATTTTCTTCGCGGTATACCAGACAACAGGAATGAACATCAGTAACACTATCAGCGCTATAAAAATCAATTGCTCACGAATAGCGATCGCATCGGCCAATAACTCGTCTACAGGAGACAGCATCAAGGAATATAGATCAACACCGCCGGTGTTTGCTACGACACGGACGCTACCGATCCAGCGCTGACCGTTATACTCAAAATCCAGATCTTGCTCTTTCGGATCTATGAACGTACTTAGATGAGTGAGTACACCACTGTCCAACTGTTTTAAATTTGCCAGTTGTAATTTCTGCGAACCTGACGAACCTTTATTTTCAACGATGATTTTTTGTTGATCTTTATACGCAAACGTCTGTCCTTGCGCATTGATCAACACCACTTCAGAATTTGGCGTTACCTTATGCCTGGCGATAGTCTTACTTAAATTTGCCAACGTAATATCAAAAACAACGACCACACCAGGCTCAGTTGTTTTAGACATCGCAGTTAAACCCACTATTTTGCTATCGTAGAACAAGTGAGGTTTAGTTGCCTGTGGTGTATCAGTCGCCTGTTGATACCAGGGACGTAAACGAGGATCAAACTTTGTAGCCTCACCCTGACTACGTGATATTTCATTTAATTTTTCATCATAAAAAATTGTATATAACTTCCCAGCTTCAAAAGTTGCATCCAGATTTTCTTCTGTCTGTGTATTTTTTGTATAAAAAACGATAAAAGACGAACCTGCCGGAGCCGTGTATTTTTCACGCACATAATCTGAATTGACCGATGAAAAGCTCAGGTAATCACCATCAGCATAACCAACGCCAACAGCAAAAACTGACGAGTCCGATTCAAGTACCGCCTGAAAACCTGGCAGATGAGCAATGCGCTGCTCAAAAGTTTTTGCTCGAATTACTGGAGATAAACGAAACTGGCGAATGCCACCAAAAATAGAACCGTAGGTCGCTTTAAAATCAAGAATAAGTTCCTGCGTGATACTCTCGTAAAGATTATCTGCCGATTCCAGCATGATGTCAGAGGTTTTATTAAAACTTTGCCAACTGAGAATAATCGCTAATGTGACCGTAATAGCGATAAATAGTGTGCTTATTGCAATCTGTAGCGAGTATTTTTTACGCAATTGAATAACTACTCCTTCCTGACTTTTGTATATCTTCCGTATCGAGTGTAACATTAAATATTATAAATCACTGAAAGATATAGATTTATTTAGCTTCTTATTCATTATGATACCTATTACCAATACAGCGAATAACCTTTGTTATATACCCTATTTGGGTTTCTTGCATTCTATTTAAGATAGGTCTAATATTACCTAATCACGAATGAGAACTATTCTCTTTAACAGCTAACTGCCTAACGCCAATGTCGCGGCTTTATGAGCCGCTTTTATGACCAAGATACAACCAACAACCAGCTTACTAGCCCTGAAAAACGGTCATAGTGGACGCATTGCCTCAATCGAAGGTGGCAAGCAGATGGTCCGCCGTATGTTATCGCTTGGTCTGCGCGTTGGAACTGTAGTCAATATGCTCAACCACCGCGGTAAAAGCGTGGTCATCCAGAATGCCGGCACGCGCGTGGCATTAGGTCCCGGCATCGCAGAAAAACTACTGGTCGAACCTCTCGAAAGCTAAATTATGGGTTGCTGTGAAGACAAAAATGAAGCACAAGCTTCTGATAGCGCACTGACCATCGCACTGGCGGGAAACCCTAATTGCGGTAAATCTGCGCTGTTTAATACGTTTACCGGTATCCGCCAGAAAACCGGTAACTGGCCAGGTGTAACCGTTGACCGTAAACAGGGCTTTTTTGAATTAGATAATCACCAGGTTACGGCATACGACCTGCCCGGTATATATTCACTGGACGCCAGTTCGATCGATGAAGAAGTTACCCGCGATTATTTATTATCACGCGATGCCGACCTGATCATTAATGTCGTAGACGCATCCAACCTGGAACGTAATCTATATCTCACCGCACAGTTACTCGAAATGGGTGTACCCATCGTGCTGGTTTTAAACATGATGGACGTTGCGCGCAAACGCGGCATCGATATCGATTTCAAAAAACTGTCACAGGAACTCGGTTGCCCCGTGGTGCCCGTGGTCGCCATCAGCGGTGAAGGTGTCGATAAACTCAAACAGGAAATTCTTGCCATCACCAGTGGCGAGCACAATGGCGGTTTTCGTCTCGCACATGATGAAGTTGTAGAACAGGCAATCGCAGATCTGATGCCCCGTCTGGAAAAATGCAGTACGGCAACAAAAAAGAATCTACACTGGCTGGCACTGAAGCTGCTGGAGAGTGATGACAATGCACAGGCACAATGTGGCGCATCCGTGCTGGATACCGTTGCCGAATGGAAAAAGGCGATCGAAGAACGCGCCGGTGAAGAAGCCGACATCCATATCGCCGACAGCCGCTTCAGCCACGCGCACGCACTGGCTCGAACGGTGATTAATGAAAAAGGTAAAGTAGGTAAAACAATTACCGATAAAATCGATAGTTTTGTTTTGAGCCGCATCTTTGGCGTACCTTTCTTCCTGCTGGTGATGTATTTAATGTTCATGTTTACCATCAACTTTGGTGGTGCATTCATCGACGTTTTTGATGGTGTCGCTGGTGCAATTTTTGTCGATGGTTTTTCTGAAGTTCTTGGTAGTATCGGTTTACCTGATTTCTTACGCATCATCCTGGCCGACGGTCTCGGTGGTGGCATCCAGATAGTCGCCACCTTCATCCCCATCATCGCTGCGCTATATCTGTTTTTATCCGCCGTAGAAGACAGTGGCTACATGGCACGCGCCGCTTTTGTGATGGACCGTTTCATGCGCAGCATCGGCCTGCCCGGCAAAGCCTTTGTGCCTTTGATCGTTGGTTTTGGCTGTAACGTACCGGCGGTGATGGCAACGCGAACCCTGGAAAATGAACGTGAACGTAAACTGACCATATTGATGAACCCGTTTATGTCCTGCGGCGCACGATTACCGGTATACGCTTTATTCGTCGCTGCATTTTTTCCGAGCAACGGCCAAAACCTGGTATTCGCGCTTTACCTGATCGGCATCATCGTTGCGATACTTACCGGTTTATTGATGAAACACACGATCTTGTCTGGTGAAAGCAGCGGTTTCATGATGGAGCTTCCACCCTATCACATGCCGACACTCAAAGGCATCATGTTACGCACCTGGGACCGTGTCCGCCTGTTCATCAAAGAGGCTGGACAGGTCATCGTGGTGATGGTACTGGTCATTAATGTCCTCAGTGCGATCGGCACCGACGGCTCCATCGGTCATGAAAATTCAAACGATTCCGTACTCGCTGTCATCAGTAAAACGGCGACTCCTGTGTTCGCCCCCATGGGCATTGAAGAAGACAACTGGCCTGCAGTATTAGGCATTATTTCTGGCGTACTCGCCAAAGAAGTCGTGGTCGGCACTCTTGATACCCTGTACTCACAACTTGCACGCGAAGATGCCGGCAATGCAGACGCTGAAGAAGAATTTGATTTCTGGCAGGCGATAAATACTGCCTTTGCCACGGTCCCGGAAAACCTTTCCGGGCTTGGCGATATGTTTGGTGACCCCCTGCAGATGAACGTTGGTGACATCCACTCGCTGGAAGCGGCCGCTGCAGCACAGGAAGTCGACAACGCCACCTTTGGCGCCATGGTCAAACGCTTTGACGGTCAGGCAGGTGCCTTCGCTTATCTGTTATTTATACTGCTGTATTTTCCCTGTGTTGCCGTTATCGGTGCCATCACGCGCGAAGCCGGCACATCCTGGGCAGTATTTGTTGCACTATGGACCACCGCCATCGCTTACATAACAGCCACCAGCTTTTATCAGATCAGCACCTTCTCGCAACATGCCTTATTCTCAGGATTATGGCTGGGCGGGGTTAGCATTCTGTTTATCGGTCTTATATATGGTTTGCGGCAATGGGCACACAAGGAAACACTCGACGAGCCGGATGCGACGGAGGTGGGCACATGATTCTTTCTGAAGTACGTGACTATTTAAAACAGCGCGGCCAGTGCACCCTCAGTGACGTTGCTCTGCACTTTGATACTGATGCCAATGTCGTTCGTGGCATGCTGGACATCTGGATCAGAAAAGGGAAAGTTGAAAAACGCTCTGCAACTGCTTCATGCGGTACCAGCTGCCAGTCATGCGACCCGGCAACAACCGAAGTCTATTTCTGGGCGGAAGCCACTAAACCTTCCGAACAAAAGGTCAACGTTCCACTACCCGGCAATTGCGATCATAGCTGAACCGATTTTTCACTTCGATATACCTGGCATTTACTAGCTGACTTAATTATGCATTAGAAGACATTCAATGCTTCTTCTTTAACTTCCCAGAAAACCACGAAGTCAATCCTGTTGGTACAGCAGATAAAATCGATATCGAATCACCATAAAAAAACAGGATTATCTAATAAGAAAATTAAGACAAACCAAATAAAAAGCCTCCCGTCTTGGGAGGCTTTTTACATATCCAAAAAAATCAATTACGACTTACTTAGATTTTATACCATCTACTTTAATCTCTACACGACGGTTTTTAGCACGACCTTCGCGAGTAGAGTTATCAGCAACTGGTTTAGATTCACCATGACCAACTGTTGAAATTTTCTCAGCTTTAGCACCGTTGGTAACCAGTTCTGCTTTCACAGCTTCAGCACGTTTTTCAGAAAGTTGCTGGTTAAAAGATGAATCGCCACTGCTATCAGTGTGGCCTTCAACAACTACAGAATCTACAGTTGTACCTTCAAACTTTGCGATCAATGCTGCTATCTCTGCTTTGCCTTCAGCACTTAAGGTACTACCACCAAGCTCAAACGTTGCGCCAGAAGCCAGATTAAAAGTTACTGGTGCGGCAGCGGGCGCAGGTGCCGGTGATTTTTTCTCAACTACAGGTTCTGCTTTTTTAACAGGTGCCGGTTTAGCTTCTGCTTTAGCTTCACCACCTTCACAACCTGGGATAGCCGCTTCAGGTGTCCATTTAATAGTACGAATACAGTGACCATTTCTGTCACGAGCATAGTCACCATCACTACCCACCCAATATTCTTTATCTGCAACTGCCTGCATTGATGCTGAACATAATGTCAGCGCGATTAAAGTTTTTAATTTCATATCCATTTCCTTAATTTTAAATGTGAATAAATTACGCGCGAGATTATACTACGCTTATATAGTATTAACGAAGGCACCTCATGACTATGTGGCAGTGAATAAGAAATAACCCTAGTAAGGTAAGGAGCTTGATTATTAGAACTGGCTATCTTTTGCATCAACAACTGCCAGGAACGCTACCGCTCGCGCTAACGCCCCTTACCTGCATCCTCCATGCCCGCAAGGTACCTTATGCAGGCCTACAATTGTCAACAAAAGATGTCATGTGAATATCATGCGGGCCTACGACTTTGCCGTTGCCTACATAAAACAAAAACCTTCAGAAAAACTAACCAAGCAGTGCTTTTAAACCATCCAGATGTGACTTGCCCTTATCCTGTGTGGACTTTTCTTTAGAGGCTTTTCCACCTAGCCATTCGATTTCATCTTCAGGCAGCTCATCTAAAAATCGACTGGGTTCACAAATAATTCGTTCACCGTAACGCTTTCTCGTACGTGCCATAGTCATGGTTAAACTTTTTTCTGCGCGGGTTATACCAACGTATGCAAGCCGGCGCTCCTCTTCGATATTATCTTCCTGGATACTGGTAGCATGCGGTATCAATTCTTCTTCGAAGCCCACCAAAAACACATGCGGAAATTCCAGGCCTTTTGCTGCATGCAGCGTCATCAACTGTACCGCATCCTGTTCTGACTCATCTTCGTTGCGCTGCAATATATCCATCAATGACAACTGTGCCATCAGTTCGGCAACACTGGCATCAGAATTTTTTTTCTGTAAGCGCGTTAACCAGTCCATCAACTCGATAACATTTTTCCAACGTCTTTCTGCGGTTTCGATATCTTTACTCTGCTCACGCAACCAGCTCTCGTAATAAATATCGTCGAGTAGTTGCTGCATTATTTCAGTTGCAGATTCATCTTCCGCACGGTGTGCAAGTCGCAACAACCAGTCAGTAAATATCGATAAATTTTTATAGGCACTTTTGGAAACTTTTGATTCAAGCCCAACTTCGCCACATGCTGTCAGCATACTCACTTCTCTTTGCGTAGCGTACTTACCCAATTTTTCCAAAGTCGCTGCGCCAATACTCCTACGTGGCGTATTAATACATCGCAGGAAAGCAGCATCATCATCAGGATTAACCAGTAATCTCAAATAAGCCACGATGTCTTTGATCTCGGTGCGCTCGAAAAATGAAATACCGCCGCTGACAACATACGGAATATGCATACCACGCAGATAAGTCTCAAAAACGCGCGCCTGAAAATTACCACGATATAAAATGGCATAGTCTTTATATCTAGTGAGATTTTGAATCTTATGTGACTGCAGTTCCATACAGACACGTTCACCCTCATCTTCTTCACTACCACATTGGATAAGACGAACGCCTTCACCCATACCCAATTCACTCCACAGTCTTTTCTCATAAACGTGCGGATTGTTTTTTATTAACTCATTTGCAAGTTTGAGTATGCGACTTGTCGAACGATAATTTTGTTCGAGCTTGATTATATTTATATTAGGGAAATCTTTTTCCAGCTGAACTAGGTTCTCCGGCTTCGCACCGCGCCATGCATAGATAGATTGATCATCATCACCCACCGCAGTCAGGCACTGACGTTTCTCTGCCAGCAGTTTTACGATTTGATATTGCACCGCGTTGGTGTCCTGATACTCATCAACCAGCAAATAATGAATTTTGTGCTGCCACTTTTCTAAAATATCTTTACGCGTACTAAAGAGGCGCGCCGTCTGCAAAATTAAATCGTCCAGATCAAACGCATTATAAGCATGTAATTGCCGCTGATACTGGCTGTACAATTTGGCGATTCCAAACTGCCTGTCATCTTCAGCAAATAAAGTCGCATGCTCCGGCATGATGCCATCATTTTTCCACTGCGAGATCTGCCAGTGCGCCGATTCAGCCGCATCCAGCCCGCGTTCACCCGTTACTTTCAATAATTCAGATAACACGGTAATACAGTCAGCACCCGCAAAAACCGAAAAACCAGCCTTATAATCCAGCTCCGCATATTCTTTCTGCAGTATATTTAATGCCAGACGATGAAAAGTAGACACCCGCAGGCCACGGCTGGCCTTGCCACCCACCAGCTTTTTCACCCGGCTTTTCATCTCCTGCGCTGATTTATTGGTAAATGTTACCGCCGCAATACGGGATGGCGAAATACCACACTCCCCGATCAGGTAAGCAATTTTCTCAGTGATCACGCGGGTTTTGCCACTACCCGCACCTGCCAGCACCAGCATCGGCCCGTCGATAGTACGGGCAGCCTTTCGTTGCTGTGGGTTAAGACCAGTCTTATTTACTGGTTTCTGCTGGGAATACGTCATAAAGGTGGCGCATTTTACGCGATAGTTTTTAGATTTTGTTCATTAGATAACAATTTATTTACATAATTTTTTATCAAAAATATCGATATCATGAACATCCATTACTGGCCCTTGCGAGGCCTTCAATACGCATTTTAATCAAATATAAAATATGACAATAATCATGGTTTATTAAAGTCTAATTTAATAATATTAGATATCGCTTATTTTATTGGCGAAATAAATTATAGGAGTGTTTTAATGATTTTAGATGCGATGACCTATTCAGCAATGACCGTCGTAGCAACGGTTATCTTTGTCGTTATTTTTTTAGCCTGGAATCCCCAAGGCCGACGAGATAACAGCGGAAAATAAGAACACTGTAACTAATTATTTATAATTGCTTATTGAGCGGAATAGATTAGTTTTAATTAACACACTGATCTCAATCGCAAGCAACAAACAATGTAGCCTTAATGCACATAAATCCTCATCATTAAGTGTTGCAAGATACTTGATGGCATTATGGCTACGTCGTAAAAGGCATAACTTCAACAGTTATGCCTTTTTTATACTTCTTGAACATTTCAAAATAGAATAGAAACTCACAACGGTCTGTTCTTGACGGCGGTCTCAACCGGTCAACGCAACACTATAATCTTTAATTATAAAGATGGAGTGTTGCGTTGACCGGTTGAGACCGCCACCCAAAGTGGACATTCGTATTTTCCTGATCACAATATATTGACTAATAGATAGAATTAGGTTTGTATAAGTAGCTACATGTCTAAATTTTGATTCAACTAATAAATATACCTATATGTCATCAATATTGTTTAGCTTAACTTTCAATAGCATTTACTTCTTGTCTAGGAAATGTGTATTTTTTTTAGTAGCAATACTTTTTGCCAGCATCAATCCCGCTCATGCAGAAGATAATGTGCCAGATAAATTTAGTATCACCATAGGTGGTTACTCGGTGTATCGTTATGATGGAACGATGTCGTTAACTGACCCGGATCTTGGTGCTGGAATATCGATTAGTCCTGAAGACACGCTAGGCCTGGACAACGAACAGACTGTGTTTCGTCTGACGGGTTATTATCGTTTTACTAAAGAACATGCACTGACCTATTCCTGGTACCGTATATCATCGCAAGGCAATAAAACGATGGAAGGGGAATTTGAATGGCTTGATGAAAATAATGATCCAATTACAATTCCGGTAGGAGCAAAAGTTGAAAGCTCTCTTGATTACGATATTCTTAAAGTTGGTTATCTCTGGTCCTTTCATCATACCAATAAAGTTGAAATGGCTACAGGCGCAGGCCTTCATATGACACGCCTCGCTGTCGATCTGCATGCTGATACGACAGGCGCTGACGTCGAAGCCCAGAATGTATCAGTCACCGTGCCTCTGCCTGTTATCTCTTTTGCCTTAACTTATGCTGTAACACCTAAATTTCACTGGAGCTTTAAAGGTGAAGCGTTCGCTCTAAAATTTGAAGATTGGGACGGCATCTATACGGACATGACGCTTTCGATGGAGTACCGGACCTTTAAAAATATTGGACTGGGAATTGGACTTGGCACTAACTCTTTAAAGATAACGGAAGACACCTCAGATCATAAGTTTATCTATGATAACCGGATATCTGGTGTCCTGATGTATGCAGCAGCCTATTTCTAACAGGAGCTACTGTGCTGTTGATGCTCAGTTGTGACCGTCCGTTATTGGCCGGACAACGACTGTTGGTAAAAAATCGTGACTGGCCGTTAACGATTACACTTCGGTCTGTTCTGCCATTTCTAAAGCATCATCAACTTCAATGCCTAAATACCGGACTGTGCTTTCAAGTTTGGTATGTCCAATCAGTAGCTGCACTGCTCGCAGGTTTTTAGTGCGCCGATAGATTAAGGATGCTTTTGTTCGCCTGAGCGAATGAGTTCCATAGCCTTCGGGATCAAGTCCAATCTGCTCAACCCATGATTTAACAATACGGCTATACTGCTTTGTTGAGATGTGCGGGGAGTTGTGGATGCGGCTTTTAAACAGATAGTCTTCACTTGTTAGACTGGCATAAGTAACCCATGCTGTTATTGATTCTCTCGTTTGTTCCATTATTTCAAACTGTACTGGTTGCTGTGTTTTTTGCTGCATGATAATGGCACGCTTAAGAATATGATTACCGTGTGCAACATCTTTGAGTTTCAATTTGACCAGATCGCAACCACGTAACTTACTATCAATTGCCAGATTAAATAGGGCTAAATCACGAAAGCGTTTATTCAGCTGTAAACGAACTCAAATAGCCCAGATTTCCTTTAATTTAAATGGTGGTTTCTGACCGGTTAATTTGCCCTTGTTCCAGGGTGTGTGTGCTTCTGGTGTGTGAGTAAGAAGTTGCATGGCCGAACCTCCTGAGTTGGTAGGAACTCAATAGTACCGCCATGATTTTTGAGATGCTGTTGGATGTTTTTACAAAGCAGTAAAATGATGGGATTTAGTGCTGTAACTGTTAGCGGACCTTCAAAAAATATGATGAAATGCGGAAAACCGACCCAAAGCGGGCTTTCAATTTTATCCTTTGTGATTCTATTTTTGTCCACCTTTAACGTTGCGCGAATTAATGGTTTCGACCACATCCTTTGCGTGTACAGTAACAGACTTGAGAGTCCCTGTTTTTTTACAATCCATTATTGAATTGGTTAAGTCGCCTTTTTGAATAACGTAGAGATACCAGTTTTCACCCAACATACCCTCTGGGGCGGTAGTCTTTTCAACTTTTATTACATGGTATTTACTTTTGATTGAACCAT
>DAOWFN010000045.1 GCA_030637945.1 Gammaproteobacteria bacterium | reverse complement strand
GAAGGTAGCATGCAGTATAAAGACGGTCGTTTTGCAATTGTAGTTGCACGTTTTAATGGTTTCATTGTGGAGAGCCTGGTTTCTGGTGCAATGGATACTTTGCTTCGTCATGGTGTGTCAGCTTCTGATATTACCGTTGTGAGAGTTCCGGGCGCATTCGAGTTGCCTGTTACCGTGCAGCAGCTAGCGCAATCAGGAAATTACAATGCCATCATTGCTTTAGGTGCTGTCATACGCGGTGCGACACCTCATTTTGATATCGTGGCAAATGAATCTGCAAAAGGCTTGTCTGCTATCGCACTGGATCATGGTATGCCTGTTATAAACGGTATTTTAACAACTGACTCGATCGAGCAGACGATCGAACGTGCAGGTACCAAAGCAGGGAATAAAGGCGCTGAAGCTGCGGCTGCTGCCATAGAAATGGTTAATGTCTTTAAGCAGCTAGACTAAACGCAGCTTTGCTTCTAGAAAAAATAATGTCAGATTCAAAAAACTCTTCCTCAAATAAGTTATCTGCCAAGGGTCTTGCTAAGGTCAGAGGTAAGTCGCGACGGTTTGCGATGCAGGCTGTCTACCAGTGGCAGATGACGGGCGATAACATAACTGATATCAAACAGCAGTTTTTTGATGAGAATAATTTTTCATTAATCGACTCAGAATATTTTTCTGAACTGGTCAGTGGTGTTGCATCATCTGTCAGTGAGCTTGACCCTTTGCTCGAGAAAAACATGTCTCGTAATATCGAAGCGGTTGACCCGGTCGAGAGAGCGATATTGCGGTTAGCCACCTATGAATTCGTGAACCGCTTCGATGTGCCGTATCGTGTAGTGTTAAACGAAGCGGTAAATATAACGAAAGAATACTGCGCGGAAAAGAGCCATACATTTGTTAACGCTGTTTTGGACAAGGTTGCGAAAGAAATTCGACATATAGAAATACAGTCGAAAAAGTCATGATTCCGGCTTTGATGTATTACTTTAAATAACGCATAAACAATTCTGGCATCTTTATCTATGGATAATTCTGAGTTCGATGTCATCAAAAAATACTTTACCTTTTCTTCTCATCGTGAAGATGTGGTTATAGCAGTCGGTGATGACTGTGCTGTAGTCGCTGTTCCCGCAGGAAAACAACTATTAGTGACGACGGATACGCTGATTTCTGGCGTGCATTTCCCTGTAAGTACGTCAGCTGAAGATATTGCTTATAAATCCCTGATGGTCAACTTAAGTGATCTGGCTGCCATGGGTGCTACGCCTGCATGGGTGACACTGGCTATTACCTTGCCCGATATCGATGAGCAGTGGTTATCTGCTTTTTCAAATCAATTTTCCGCTGTTTTATCTGACTTCGATGTAAGTTTGATTGGCGGTGATACAACAAAAGGGGCATTGTCTATTACAGTTCAGGCTATGGGCTTGTGTAATCAGGAAAAGATATTACGACGTGATCAGGCTAAGCCGGGAGATAAAGTTTTTGTTACAGGGTATCTAGGTGACGCTGCGATTGGATTGCATGCGATAATTGATGACCTTAATGATGAAAAATTGTCTGCCTGTGTGGATAAGCTGAATCGTCCTGAAGCCAGGGTATGTTTTGCGGAAGAATTGGTGGAATATTCCCAGTGTGCAATCGATATATCAGATGGTCTGGTCGCTGATATCGGGCATATTATCAGTGCTAGTCATTGTGGTGCGCATATCAATCTATCAGAGTTACCAATTTCATCATCTGCGCAGTATTATTTTAAGCAATATCACAAAAGCATAATCGACTGGTCTATGGTATTAACACGGGGAGATGATTATGAATTATGTTTTACCGTGAACAGTGAAAATGAACGGGCTGCAAGAGAATTAGCAGATAAGTATCAGTTAAAGATTAGTCGTATCGGTGAGATAACTGATTCGGGGAGGCTGGATTTTGTTACTGAAGAAAACGAGGTGATCAGTTTTTCAGATACCGGTTTCAAACACTTTTAGACGATGGCATGTCAGATAAAAACAGAAAGATTCACCTACGAGAATTAAAAGACCCTGTCGTATTTGTCGCATTGGGGCTAGGTAGCGGTTTATCGCCAAAAGCTCCTGGTACTGCAGGTACGTTATTGACAGTGCCGTTGGTTTATTTCCTGCAGCAACAATCATTACTTGCTTATGCTTTTGTAACGCTATTTGTATTGCTGACGGGCCCATGGGTGTGTGGCTATGCTGCTAAAAAGTTACAGGTACATGACCATTCTGCAATCGTTTATGATGAGGTTGCCGGGTTTTTAATTACTATGTTTATGGTTCCGACGAACTGGCGTTTGATGTTGTTGGGTTTTATTTTGTTCCGATTTTTTGATGCAGTAAAACCGTGGCCTATCTCATGGTGTGATAAAAATATACATGGCGGCTTTGGCATTATGTTTGATGATGTCGTGGCAGGTGTTATCAGTCTGTTTTGTTTGTTGTTGTTGCAGCATTGGTTTTTCCCATTATGAAAATAATATTTATAACATTATTTTATTTCTGTTTTTTTGCCGCAGCAAACGCAGTAGAAAAAATCGAAATGCAGGGCTTGTTCGCAAATAAGGCCGTTTTATCAGTTGATGGAAAGCGATATGTTCTCGCAACCGGGGAAGTTAGCCCTGAAGGCGTTAAAGTAGTTTCTGCGGATAGTCGCGGCGCTGTGCTGGAGATCGATGGTCAGCAAGAGCAATACAATTTAGGTGACACAAACACTGTTAGTACGATGTTTAGCGAACGTAAAAAACATCAAGAAAAGATATATATAAATTCTGCTGGCATGTATATGACCTTCGGTAATATAAATGGACGCTCGGTTCGTTTCCTGGTTGATACCGGTGCCAGTGCGATTTCGATGAATAGCGATCAAGCTAAAAAGTTAGGTATTCGCTATGATAAAATCGGTATACCGGCAGGTGTGAGTACGGCATCAGGATATGCAAAGGCGTATCGGGTGCATCTAAAATCAGTCTCTGTGGGTGATATTACACAATCGAATGTTGAAGCATTTGTTATAGACGGTAATCATCCGGGGCCAATTTTATTGGGTATGACTTTTCTTGGTCGTATAAGCGTTGAACATAATGGAAATGCTATGACACTAACGCAAGAGTAGTTATCTGCCGTAAGCCTTAAAGAATAAAAGATAAAAAACTCTGCGTTTTTTGTGGTGAAAAGTTTTTAGTTTTTAACGTTGTTTTTAATCAAGTATCGAAAAGCCCTCGTTATCAAGAAAATTAACAAGCTCGATCAACGGTAATCCAATTAGCGCGTTAGGGTCATCCCCTTCAAATCGTTCAAATAAAGCGATTCCCAGGGCTTCTGATTTAAAGCTGCCCGCACAATTATATGGCTCTTCTTTGTGTAAATAGTTTTCGATCATTTTCGGTGTTAAGGTTTTAAAAAATACCGTATATGGAATACAGGCGCTTTGAATATTACCCGTTTTTGTGTTCAGCAAGCATAAGCCAGTTTGAAATGTAATCTTTTGTCCTGAAGCTCTGGTCAATTGTTTGAATGCATTTTCAAAGTTGCCGGGTTTGCTTAATTTTTCATTATTTAATACGGCGCTTTGATCGGAGCCGATGATTAAAGCATTCGTATGATGGCCTGATATTGCCTGCGCCTTAGCGATGGCCAAACGTACGACCATATCTTCTACAGGCTCGTTATCCAGGGGTGTTTCATCGATATTTGGCGAATCGCATGTAAAGTCTATATGCAATCGTTCTAGCAGCGCTTTTCTAAATGGGGAGGTAGAACCTAGAACTATTTTCATGTGTTTATATCTGAATAATCAGGAAGTTACTGATTGTGTTGAGGATAATGGTATATTTTATACAAAATGACTGGATTATGCATTTGTTTGCTTTCTTAATGTGCGCTAGAAGCCTTTGAAACTTATAGGGAAAAGAAGAGAAATATGTACAGATTATATGGATTACTGTAGAATTGTCGGATTATGCAGACGCAAGAGCCCGTGATATTGTCAGCAGAATTGCCTGAAACGGCTAATTTTATGCGTCAGGTTGAACTTAACCGAACGATTGAAGGTGTGTATTCATTAGCTAAGCTCGCTCGTTTAAGTGAAGCTCTGGTGAGTAATGATGGTTATGTTACCACTAAAATCGAGTTTGGTCGCAGTGTTGGTTTTGCATGCGTAAGTGCTAAGGTGTCTGCTACATTGCTGGTTAAATGTCAGCGCTGTTTGAAGCCCCTGGAAACTGAGGTGGCAGGTAATTTTAAATTTGCACTGGTCCACAGTGAGGATGAGTTTGAATTATTACCTGAAGAGTTCGAGCCTTTTTTATTAGAGGGCGAACAGCAATCAATCATCGACCTGATAGAAGATGAATTGATCTTGTGCTTACCGATGGTAATGACACATGAAAATGACTGCTCTGACTATATGGCAAAGCAGAACAAGAAAGTAAAAGCGGCGATTGAAGCTGAAAAAGAATCATCGCATCCATTTGCAGCTTTGAAGTCGTTGAAAAACGATTTAAGTAATTAAGACTAGTGGATTTAAATCTATAACTTTAGATCAGCTAAGTTTGATAATTTTATATTTAATTTTTAATAGATTGTGCGGCCAACAATAATTGGCTGTAGATAGTTTAGGAGAGTACCGTGGCAGTTCAAAAGAGCAGAAAATCACGTTCAAAACGTGGCATGCGTCGTTCACATGATGCAATGGGTGGAGCAACATTGTCTGTTGATTCTACTTCAGGTGAAACGCATCACCGTCATCATATTACTGCTGACGGTTATTACAAAGGCCGTAAAGTCGTTAATACTGGCGACGTATTTGAAGACTAAGATTATTAGCCACCAACAAGTGCTCATGAGAGCAGTTGTTGGCGGCTGATAGTAACTATGGCGACCATAGCTTTAGATGCCATGGGTGGAGACTTCGGTCCTGAAGTCGTTATCCCTGCTGCAGCTCATGTAGTAAAAAAATTCAACGATATAGATATTATCCTTGTGGGGGATGAGGCACGTTTACGTGAATGTGCAAAAACTCACGATATAGAT
>DAOWFN010000114.1 GCA_030637945.1 Gammaproteobacteria bacterium | reverse complement strand
GACGTTAGCTCTAAAGCCTTTAGAATCAATCACTCGTCAATACCATCTAGGCACAGCAGATATCACTATCATGAGACATGCCCTAAAAAATTATCATTACAATTGATAATAACAGACCGATGGAATAATAAAAGTTCAAAAGCATAAATTAATCACATTATTACGTGAAAAATCAGCATGATATTAGAATTTTCTAATGTTTTGTCTAAATAATCATAGGATTACACATACAAAAGCAGACATGGTTTGTTGAGCCATAATCAATAAACCCGTATCATGCCGTGCTCAAATGATGATCCTTAACACAGTAAAATAAAAATGGCATTAGCACTCTTCGACCTTGATAACACCCTGCTCGCAAACGACAGTGATTTTCTCTGGGGCTGCTTTCTCGTCGAAAAAGGTCTGGTGGACAAATCAACTTACGATGATGCCAATAAACGTTTTTATGCAGAATACAAACGAGGCACGCTGGATATCTTCGAATTTCTTGCCTTCACACTAAAACCATTGACACAATTTTCAATGGAAGAATTAGCGCAGCTGCATAATGAATTCATGCAGAAGCATATTATCTCCGCAATGACACAGAAAGGTATCGCGCAGATACAACACCACCGTGAACTAGATGACATCATCGTCATCATCACGGCTACCAATAGTTTTGTTACCGGCCCCATTGCGAAAGCATTCAAGGCTGATGATCTTATAGCTACCGAACCTGAAATAATCGATGGCAAATACACTGGACAAGTTGCAGGTACGCCGTGTTTTCAGGGCGGTAAAATAATACGACTCAATCAGTGGCTGGAAAACACCTCACATGACCTGGAAGGCAGCACTTTTTACAGCGATTCACATAATGATATCCTTCTATTGGAACAGGTCACCACGCCGATTGCGGTTGACCCTGACGATGAATTAAAAGCGATAGCGTTAGAAAGAAATTGGGAGATACGTAGCTTCAGATAGGACCTTTTAACTTCAGGCAGTAGCTACAAATGCATACGATGACAAACGATATCGACACTCGTTGGGGAGAACCATCACCTCTGCACGATCCCTACATACTGGCTAATTTTATCGCACGTCCTACCGACATACTCATCACCACCCCACCAAAAGCCGGTACCACCTGGATGCAACAGATCCTGTATCAGCTACACAGTGACGGTGATACAAATTTTACCTCGATAGACGAAGTTGTTCCCTGGCTCGAAATTCAACGCGAAGGGAAAAGCTGGCAGGACATCTTGCAGCATTTTGAAACATTTCCTGAGCCACGCATCTTTAAAACACACTGCACTGCTGAACAGACACCCGGCATCGGCACAGCAAAAATAATTCTGACATCGCGCGACCCGCGTGACTGCTGCGTCAGTTTCTATCATCACCTGATGAACATGACCGATGAAGCACGTTCTAACAAACAGATCCCTTGTCCGGCATCGTTCGATGAACATGTCGATATGTGGCTTGAATTTGCAGCGTGGTATAGAAATGTAAGAAGCTGGTGGCCTTATTTCGATCAGCCAAAAGTATTATGGCTGCGCTACCAGGATATGAAACAAGATATCGAAACCAATATTGATAGGATTATCGCATTCCTGAGACTGGATATTTCAGCAGAGCATAAAGAAAAAGTCCTCGAACATTCTTCATTCGAATGGATGAAAGCCCATGATGAAAAATTTTCAGGGCAAGGCGGCGATAAAAAAATTAAAATATTTAAACCAGGAAAATTCATAAGACAGGGCAAAGTCGGGAGATACCATGACCTGATGTCAGTTGAACAGGAACGACGTATTCTCGAAAAAGCTGAAGCCATGCTCGAGCCAGAATGTTTAAAATTTCTTGAGCTGGATAACTAATCTGTTATCAAAACGGACTGGTCAGTTGCTGAAAGGCAGCGGGTGAAACGTACTGTAAAACTTCTTTTGCATCATCATGTCGTGCGATATCGAGACCTTTAGCTGGATACAGGTAATGCGTCACTCCAGCAGATTCGATACGCTGTACCGGCTCACCAAAACGCGCCAGAATTATTTCTTCATCCAGGTTCGCCACCGGAATAAAGGTTAGACCGATGATCGTTTCTTCTAAAACCCTGGTCAGGTCAGCAGGCAATAAGATATATTTCTTAGCCTGGCCGGAAGCCATATATTCAGAAGCAACAGCGTTATCGCGCCAACGTTTTATTTTTTTATCATCAGCTCTCGTTTGTAATACCAGCTTTCCAGAAAGCAGTCCTGCGCGATAATGACCATAATACATCTCGAGACTTCCAGCCTCATCCGAAGCGGCAATAATAGCAAGCTCCATATCACTGCCTAAAACATCGAGTGCGTCTGACAGCGTACTTACACCGATATTTAAACCAAAAACTTGCGTCGAACCATCAGGCAGCATTTCGATCTGCCACGGCAAGCCAGATAATGTTTCAGTATTTTCAGATCGATCAAGAAAAGGATAGATCGCCAGCATGATTGCCAGAAATAAAAACAGTGCAAAAAATATTTTCACTTAGGATCAGAGAAGTTCGGTGAAAAGGTCAGGCCTTAGGCAATGTTACGCCCTGCTGCCCCTGATATTTACCGCCACGATCTGCGTAAGATGTCTCACAAACTTCATCTGATTCAAAAAACAGCATCTGTGCGACACCTTCGTTTGCGTAAATTTTTGCAGGCAATGGTGTGGTATTGGAAAACTCGAGCGTAACGTGCCCTTCCCATTCTGGCTCGAGTGGTGTGACGTTAACTATGATGCCACAACGTGCATAAGTCGATTTACCAAGACAGATGGTCAACACGTTTCTTGGTATTTTAAAATTCTCTACAGTGCGGGCAAGTGCAAAAGAGTTTGGAGGAATAATGCAAACATCACCGGTGAAATCAACAAAGCTATGCTCAGAAAAATCTTTAGGGTCAACCACAGCAGAATTGATATTGGTAAAAATCTTGAAATGATCTGAGCAACGCACATCGTAACCATAACTGGATGTGCCATATGAAATAAGCCGGTCACCGGCGGCATTGGTTTTTACCTGCCCCGGCTCAAACGGCTCAATCATGCCTTTTTCAGATTCCCGGCGTATCCATTTATCAGATTTAATACTCATGATTCAATGCTCAAACAAAAGATTCGAAGACGGTACTCAGTGACCGTTTAATGGCGCAGAATTGTAGCATTTATTTTGCAACAATAGGATGCCTTTTCAGCCCAAGAATCATGGCTCTTATCACACCTTTCATTTGCATTAATTCATCACCACAAACGTAAACTTAGCGGAACTTTCTAAATTTAATATCACTTAATTTTCAAAGAATTGGGTAATGTTCTTCAGGTTTGGGACTATTTTTCAGAAATTGACCTACTTTGATGGAGAAAATCAATCGATTCACTTTACTTTTGGCGCATTTTTGCTTGAATAAGAGTACAGCTTAAGCGCTGTTCAAATGCCCTCAAATCTAATAACTATCCGATATGTATTTTTTACATGCCGGAACAGTGAAATCAAACTCATTTTCAGAAATTGAACTTATCACGTAAATATAAGTTCAAGTATGTCTTCGTGGACATTATTTAAATATGATTTTTAACACCATAACTAATCGAGTGACCTCATCAGCAGTTGTACCTGATCATTCTTGTCGTGTTGAAAATAATATAAAAATAATTTTATTGGCGACCACCATGTTGCTATCACTGCTTGCACAGACAAAAACGTTATCCGCTGAAGAAAGCATCTATGATGAACCGCAAACTGGCAATGCAGGCACAATCAATCGATCACCAACCAACTACAAAGACGCAAGACAACAGAACATCGATGGCGTCAAATATGAAGTCATGGAAGTTAGAGACCAGATAAATGACATCATTGCTAACCCATCTCGCTTTGATGAAAACATTATCCCTGAAGAAGTGGCGATAAAAGAAATCCCGGAAGCCGTTACCCCTATCATTCCACCCGTACAGAAAAAAGAAGTTCTTATAACAGAATATTCAAAACCCAAACTGGACAATATCAAGAAAAAACAAAGCCCACAGAAACTGAAAACAGTGCCAAGTCTCACACTACTGCCCGCAAAAAATGTGCATACAGACATCGTTAAAAATAACGTCGCCGCAGTCACTAAAAACAAACCTGTCTATAATAAGCACGGTAGTGACGGTAAATTACTGGATCAAAAAACAGAACGCTGGAGCTGCATCCACGATACTCAAAATGGTTTGATGTGGGAAGTTAAGTCGAACGATGACAGTATGCGAGACCCAAACAATTTATATTCGTGGTTTAAATCTGATGAAACGCTAGCTCTAGCTAATGGCATAGCTGATGGTGGTCGCTGCCAGGGTGACTCTGCTTGTGATACCAGTGCTTACGTGCAAGCGATGAATGAACAAAACTTTTGCGGACATAACGATTGGCATCTGCCCACTCGTGAACAGATGCAGACGTTAGTGTATTTGAAAAATGATAATGAACCAGTCAAAATAAACAAAAACTATTTCCCAGAAACGGTAGCAAGCTGGTACTGGACGGCTTCTGAAAATAACGATAATGATAATTTCGCATGGTATGTCTTATTCAGAAATGGTGTCGCATTAAGTGACTTGAAAGAGCGTCCGAAACATATACGCCTTGTCCGCCATACTACACAACAAGTAGCCAGTTACTAATGACTAATCACACGCGCTTAAACAAACTATTGCGATTTTTATTAATGCTTATCGCTATGAGCATTTGTTTTGATTCGTTAGCAAAAAAACCAAACACCCCCCCTGGCACACCAAAAAAGAAAGACTGCGATAATGCTCTCGTTGCAGTAAGAATAGTTGATCTTGAATTTGGAACTTTTGACGGTACCACAGCAGGCAGCATCACCGTTACAACGTCAGGATCACGCAACTCGACTGGGCCAATACTTGTCGGTGGCACAGTCAATGCTGCAACATTTGATGTATCAAACTCCCTGGCAGGCTGTGATTACTACCCAGTACGGACACAGATTCAGGGAGTACCTACCGACCTTACTGGTCCGGGTAGCTTAATGCCGTCAGATGTCTATACCACCGACCCAACCGGCATATTCACTCTGAGCGCAACACCAGGCATACCTACCCGGGTAAATGTTGGCGCCACCCTGACAACTGGCACCTCACAAACAAGTGGTACGTACACAACGGCTGCACCGTTCACGATGAGATTTAGTCATAGAAATCCGAAATAGTAATGAAAACGCCCGTTTATCACCAATACACACGAGTTCATCACCTGCTTAAGCATGAACTAAAGAAAATAACTATATTTACGATATGACTGAAGATACGACCAACAAATTATTAACACAATCGAAGATAGCAATTATCCTATCTTCGATCATGCTCAGTATGCTGTTCACATGGCATATTCAGGACGTGCATGCTGCAACTACCACAACCACAGTAGAAGCTAATATCGTTTCGTCGATCAATATCGTGGCGCAAAATGGCGTGGTTTTTGGTGATATTTCTACCAGTTCGATAGCAGGCACTGTCAGTATTGACACCAGCGGTTCACGTACAGCAACTGGTGGTGTGACAATCAACACCAGCACAACTGGCTCACCTGCAAATTTTGAAGTTTCAGGTGTTCCTAACGGACTTTACGATATCACCCTACCGCTATCAGTTGTTATTACTAGCGCAGCTGGTGACAGCATGACCGTTGATAATTTTAATAGCTCACCTAATTCTAATGGACAGTTAGATGCTGGAGGCACAGAAAACTTAAGTGTTGCAGCCAGATTAAACGTTGGCAGTTTTCAACCATTCGGAGCATATAGCGGACTTATGACAACAACAGTTGAATATAATTAGTCCAGTTATCAATAAAAGGGAAAAAATATCTCAATTAGTTGAAATAACAAACAAAATTACTTGAACAAGAAAAATTGACTTCTATACTGATACTAAAGATTTGTTAAGAATCAAAAATGAAACAAAATAATAAAATTAATTATATTTTTTGATATTGGAGTACCCAACATGATGAACAACAAACTATTACTGGCTGCTGGGGCAGCTACGTTATCAGCAAGTTTCTTTGCTACTACAGCAACCGCTGCAACCGATACAGCTAATGCGAGCGCAACCGTATTAACACCTCTTTCAATTATCGCCGATGTTGGTGCTGAGATGGATTTTGGTGACGTAGCTGGCGATGTAACTGATCCAACGACCGTAGTATTAACAACCGGTGGCACTACTTCATCACCTGACGGTGCAAGCACTGCTGGCACACCTTCCGCAGGTAATTTTGACGTTACTGGTTCTGGCACTCTAGCTTATGACATCACACTACCTGCAGACGGTGTTGTTCAATTGACAGGTGGTGGCGCACCTATGGATGTTGACGGCTTTACAGATAGCGCAGGCGGCACATCAAGCTTAACTGCCGGCACTGACACTTTCGACGTAGGTGCGACACTAACGATTAACGCAAATCAGACAGCTGGTCCCTACACTGGCACATACGATGTTACTGTTAATTATCAATAACAGCAGCTTCATTATCTAGAACATAAGGGGCTAACATTTGTTAGCCCCTTGTTTGTGCAGGGCATTAACAATAATAAAAAAGTGAATCCAAAATGAAAAAAATAACAAATAAATCACCTAATAATCTTTGCATCCTGGTTGCATTATTCACCTTAATATTAAGTTTTAATGCATCAGCGTTAGGCCAATTGATGGTTTCACCAACACGTGTTGTTTTTGAAGGCAATGAGAGAACCAAACAGATTAGCGTCATTAATAATGGATCTGAAACCGGCCGTTTCAGAATTTCATTCGTACGCAGAAACATGAATGCCGAAGGTAAAATCAAAAAAGTAAAAGAAAATGAACCAGGGTTATATTCAGATGAAATGGTTCGATTTTCACCCAGACAAGTCACCCTTGAGCCTGGCCAATCACAAACTGTCAGGTTATTACTACGAAAGAAAAGTGGCACTGCCGACGGCGAGTATCGTTCTCACATGATGTTTCAGTCACTACCTAATGCAGATGCATCTGATGTAAATAATTTAGCCTCCGACCAAACAAAAGAACTTACTGTCAGACTGATACCTGTTGTCGGTATCACCATACCTGTCATCGTCAGACAAGGAAAACTCGACTCGAAGATCAGCCTGAGTGATTTTGAAATCAAACAAGGTAATACTGTAAAAGCCCAATCAGTTTTATCACTCAAGATTAACCGAGAAGGTACACGATCAGCTTACGGTGATTTCCGAGTTTACTTCACACCAAAAGGCGGCACACCTTTAACGATTGGCCAGATCAATGGTGTCGCAGTCTATACATCAACCACTAGTAGGATGCTTGAAATAAAATTACAAACACCCGAAAACTTTAGTCTGTCAAATGGTGAGCTCCGCGTCACTTATCTAGAACCGGGCGAAAATGAAAAATCTGGTCTGATTGCAGAATCACGACTTGCTACGCCTTAGCCAGACAGTCACTTTTCACATAGAGAAGAAGTCAGTGCGCTTCGTACGTTACATTTTAGTCTCATTATTTCTGTTGACGTTTTCGACTTTAACCATAGCCGAAGGACAAAATTCAGAAAGATGGACACCACGTGATGATGATTTACGCATCCTGGCCATGCAGGTTGAAAAATATAAGCTGGAAGATGTTCTACCTGCTTATCAGCGCAAAGATTATTTACTCGTCCCCTTAGGTTTCTTATCTGAAATCCTCGATATTGCCATCGATGTAGACATAGGATCTGGCACCGCTAAAGGTTTTGTTTTTAATGAAAACAACACCTTCCATCTCGATACTTCTCGAAATGAAGCAATCCTAAAAGGTATAAATAAACCTTACGACAAAGCCCTGGTCTACGTATTAGATGATGATATATATATTGACGCCCGCCTTCTGGCACAATGGTTTGATATAAATATTAATGTCGATTTATTTTCTTCAATAGTAAAAATTAAATCTGAAAACAAATTCCCGTTCATCGTGCGTCTGGAACGCGAAGAAAAAATTGCAAAAACTAGATCACGATTAAACACAGATATGCCCTATTACCCCTATCATTATGAACCCTATGATATGTGGAACATTCCATTCATTGACCAAACGTTTGAGGCCACTAGTCGTCATAGTGATGATGATTCAAGTAATACATTACGCTCGACCACTTATATGACGAGTGATTTGCTCGGTATGGAATCATCATTATACCTGTTTGCTACTAGTGACGATGTACTGGATGATTTTAGATTTACACTGGGCAAAAAAGATCCTGAAAGTAGATTACTTAAATTTGCCAAAGCTTCCGAATATGCAATGGGCCATATTACCGAGCCAAGCCTGAAAAATATCACTATACCGGGCGATCAGGAACCTGGTGTATTAATTAGCAACTTCCCATTGGATCGACAAGCTGAATATGACAGGCACCGCTTTAGAGGCGACCTACTCCCTGGCTGGGAAGTTGAGCTATATCATAATGATCGCTTAATCGGTTATCAATCGACTCCACTTGAAGGACAATATGACTTCGAAGACATACCACTTTTATTTGGACGTAACTATTTCAGACTGGTTTTTTATGGTCCACAAGGACAAGTTCGTGAACAGGAACAATTCTTTGAGCTAGGACAATCACTGACTAAAAAAGGCAAACATTACTACCGTGCACTGGCTTCGGATAATGAAAATGGCGGCAGCCGTGTAACTGCACAATATGATATCGGGCTCAGCAAACAAATCTCTGCAAGTTTCATTGGCGCCAGTATTCCACTTGACGTTACATCCGACAGTGTTGAACAACATAATTATGTACAAGCCGGTTTGCGAGGCTTCTGGGAATCATTTTTTGTCTCTATCGATTTCATTGATGATACGACTGGTGGCGATGCAATCAACATTGATTTGCAAACGGGTATTGGCAGCACCGTATTCGTATTCAACCATATCTTTTTAAATCATTTTTTCAGTGAAGAATATCGAATCACTTCTGATGAATTCAAAAGTGATACGCAGTTTAGAGTTGATACTGCCATTCCACCATCATTCTTACCACGCATCCCATTCAGTTTAGAATTAAATTTATCTAACTTTGTATCAGGCAATGATAGAAATGAATTAATCAATCGATTATCGCTTCAGACTCATGGCCTATCAATGAGCAATCAACTAACCTATGTACAAAATACCATTTCGCAGAACTTGTTTAATGGCACTTTTGGTTTAAGCAGTTATGTTGATCGCTATGGTATTCGAGGCACACTCGATTATGAATTCCAACCAAAAAATGAAATCACTAGCCTGGATATAACCATAAGACCTCCGCTCTACAAAGAGTATCAATTCACCTATGGCTTAAATCATTCATTAAGATCTGACTTGACTGAAATCAGTGCGTCCGCGTCTAAAGCTGTTGGTAAATATAATCTCTCATTGGGCGCACGTTATAACACTGATGACGTTATCAGCCTTGATGTAAGATTCGCCATCGGTCTAGGCCGAGAACCCAGACAAGAGACATGGCAAGCAACTTCTCTGGCCATTGCGGGTAGAGGCAGTGTCTCCACACGAGTATTCCTCGACAATAATCAGGATGGCATTTTTAATGAGAATGATGAAGTCATCGAAAATGTTGGCTTTACCATCAATGGTGGCTATCAAAAAGTTAGAACAGATAAAAATGGTATTGCTTTCCTGACAGGAATAAGTGAACACAGGCCAGTTAATATTGCCATTGCTACAGCCACACTCGATGACCCATTATGGACACCTGCTCTCGATGGTATGCGTATCGTACCTAGACCTGGCCAGGCGATGCAACTCGACTTCCCTATCTTCACTAGCGGCGAAATCGATGGTACCGCTTATTTAGTTAAAGAGGATAGAACCATTCCCGCTGGCCGCGTGAAGGTTGAAGCTGTCAATAAAACTGGCCAGGTAATTAGAGCAACGACCACTGAGTATGATGGTTTTTACGTGCTCACAAACGTACCGTTGGGTGATTACAGTGTCAGGATTTCTCCAAAACAACTGGATAAGTTAAACCTGACTGCAGAAGTTGTTTCCTCAATAAAACTATCAGCCGAGGATCAATTTAAAAGCGGTATAGACTTTAAACTGCTAGAAGAAGTCGAGACAGAACTGCCTTAGCCTTACCTGTGAGCGAGCACAGGCGGCATCGGGCAATCAAGACAACTGGCGATAGCCCGTGTTAATTCGTATGCCTGTATCGTCACCTTACCGTCATGTGATATACAATTAACACAAGCCTGCAAGAATCGTTTCTTAATCGGTGGCTTTAATAATTCAAGCTCATCCATCGCTGCATTTAAACTATCCAGAGATACATCTGTTTTTGGCAGCAATCTTAGCGCCCCCGCCCCAACCGAACGTGTTGCACTATCGAATGCTTGCTGTACTTCCTCATCATCTGAATGCTCGATATAGGCCAGCATAGACAGAATTAATTCACTGGAATACTTAGCAGAACCCAGGATGAAATATTTCGCTATGGGCTTTTTCCTAAAACCGTACTGCTCATTCAGGTGTTGTAACACTACTCGCTGGATTATCCATTCCCGCAATTCGATCTCACTGTCAGCCAAAATTAATTTCTGCACACACGATTCAAATCGTCGGTACTGCTCAACAGTCATCTCTCTCAAGGTTGGCAACGTTAAGTCGACCAGTGATAACGTTTGTGTACGCGCGATATCACTGACTACTTGCTGCACCTGCTTCACATTTTTCGCGTGCGATTCACCGATCACATCAATCAACACCGAGAATTGCATATTCTCTATCTCAGAGTCTTCATGTAACAACAGCGCCAGGACCAATGCCTGTGCACCGTAAGGACTCTCTGCATATTCCAAAACTGCATCGGG
>DAOWFN010000169.1 GCA_030637945.1 Gammaproteobacteria bacterium | reverse complement strand
TTCTGGCGTCAGAATTTAACAATATAGGCACGCCATTACGTATAGGGTAAGCAAGTTTATCATGTTCACAGATCAGTTCTTTTTCTCTTGCTTTGTGTATCAATTTCCCTTTACACAAAGGACATATCAAGATTGTTAATAATTTCTTCTTCATTGCTATCTTTTACGGAGAAAAACTTTATTTACCTGTTTAACAATGGCAATAAGTCAGAAGATAATGATCTCTCGAGCTCATCGGAGAAAACGGCCCTAACGTTTAAAACCCAGGCATCGTTCAAGGATAAATGGCGGCATTTTACAGCATCTTTCTCCGTCATAATAATACAATCCTTGCTCCAGCCATCAAAGTCATCTTGCCGATAATGGTGATGATCAGAATATGCATGTTCAACAATGGTCAGTCCCTCTGTCTTCAATTGTTTAAAAAAACGCGATGGATAGCCAATACCTGCTACAGCATGTACTGATTTTGCAGTAAATGCTGAAAGTGTCCTATTCTCACTACCATCAAGCCGCTGCAGGCTGGCCATTTGCAGCTGATATGAGCATTCATTAGCCTCGATGCCAACATCACCGTTATAGACCACCATATCTACGTCATCCAATCTGGAAATACGCTCACGCAGAGGCCCTGCAGGCAAGCAAAACCCATTACCGTATCTTCTGTCCGAATCTACCACCGCGATTTCAAAATCTCTTCTCATGCGATAGTGCTGTAAGCCATCATCAGATAACACGACATCACATCGGTTGTTGTTAACCAGGTATTGGACAGCCGCAACTCGATCGCTACCGACGACCACAGGAACTGCGGTTTGCTGATAGATCATCAATGGCTCATCACCGACAAATTTTGCCGGATCATCATGTGAGACCTGTTTGATTCCGGCAACACCGCCGCCATAACCACGGCTAACTACCCCTGGCTGAAATCCTTTTGCTTTAAGGTATTCACACAGTGAAATCAACAGGGGTGTTTTACCACTGCCACCAACGACGATATTACCAATGACGATAACAGGAACCTGGCAGCCGTAACTTCTTTTTATATTGAACTGATAAAGTTTACGCCGGATAAAAACGACCAGACAATACAACCATGACACTGGCAATAACAACCAGGTAAGAATATTCGAGTGATACCAATAATGTTGCAGAGATTTCATACCGGCATTATCAGCAATTATTTTTCTTCAAAATTCGTTTGGTGCAATGCCGCATAGTGTTTATTTAAAGCCATCAGTTCCTGATGCGTACCCGATTCGACAATCCTCCCTTTATCCATGACAACGATTACATCTGCTTTTTCGATCGTTGAAAGACGATGTGCAATAACCAGTGTAGTACGTGTTTCCATCAGGTTTTCCAGCGATGCCTGAATATAACGCTCAGATTCAGTATCGAGCGCCGAGGTTGCCTCATCGAGTATCAGTATCGGTGCGTCTTTTAATAATGCCCGTGCGATAGCGATTCGCTGTCGTTGCCCACCGGATAACATCACACCTCTTTCACCAACGATGGTTTGAAAACCATCACTGGATTCACTGATAAATTCATATGCATGTGCAGCTTTTGTCGCTTCAACAACATCTTCGTGGCTGCATGTTTTCATTCTGCCATAGGCAATATTATGTTCGATCGTGTCGTTAAACAGTACGACATCCTGTCCCACGTACGAGATATGGCTGCGTAAATTATCAAGCCTGTAATTTTGGATGTTAATACCATCGAGACGGACTTCTCCCTCGACAACATCATATAATCTTGGTATCAGATTTAATAAAGTCGTTTTACCGCTGCCCGAGCGTCCGACAAAAGCGACTGTTTGGCCAACTTCGATGGTTAGATTAATTTCTTCCAGCGACGCAACATCCTCGTCCTGATAAGTAAAAGTAATACCATCAAATTCAATTAAGCCTTTTACTGTATCAGTCTGATAATCACCCTCGTCATGTTCCTGCTTCAGATCAATAAAGTTAAATACACTTTCCGCTGCTGCGATACCACGCTGCAACACACTGACGATCGAAGTGAGTGAACGAACGGGCGGCAATAGCATCGACATAGCAGTGATAAATGAAACGAAGGTGCCAACACTGATCTCGTCGATCATGCTGTCGAGCGTTGCCAGGTAGATGATAATCGCTAAAGCACAGGCGACTAATAATTGCACGATGGGTGAACTTAAAGCTTGTGTCATCTGTAAGCGCAAATTTTGACGACGGTTCAAATCGTTTACGCTGCTAAATTGTCGCTCTTCATAATCGCGACCACCAAATATCTTTACCACTAACTGACCTTTGATCGATTCTTCGATAACACGTGAAACATCACCCATACTTACCTGGATATTACGACTTATCATGCGGAAGCGTTTAGAGACACCAACGATCAATGCAGCCACTAACGGTGCAACAGTAACAAAGACCAATGCTAGTTTAGTATTCAGGTAAAACATCCAGCTAACTAAAGCGATGACGGTTAATGCATCACGGATAAAAACAGTAATTGCTTTAGTCGTAGCATTTGCCACCTGTTCGACATCAAAAGAAAATTTTGAGATCAACTCACCTGTTGTTGCCTGATCGTAGAAGGATTTTGGCAGTGTTAATAAACGGGTAAACATTTCCGTGCGTAATTCACGGATAACATTTCGCCCTATCACACTCATACCATAGCTTGAAACAAATGAACCGATGACACGTACGAAAAAAATACCGATCAGTGCGAATGGAACCCACTTAATCGTTTCCGGGTCTCTGTCAACAAAACTGCCATCCATCATCGGTTGCATTAAGGCAGGAAAAGCCGTTGATGCTGCAGCGACTATTACCATACCGATGATTGCAACGATAAAGATCTTCCAGTACACCAGCGCGTAGGACAACAGGCGCCGATAGAGATGGATACTGCTCAAACTATCTGATTCGCTGTTATTTCTATCATCCATCATAAAAATCAGTTGCTCTCAACCGTTGCAATCGACAGTTTAGTCATACCCAGCTGTGAAGCGGCATCCATCGCTCTTACTACAGATTGATGTGGCGTATTAGCGTCTGCCCTTAGTACCAGCGCCGTTTCTTTTATCATACCCTCGTCACCGATCGTTCTCTTTAATGCCTGCTTTAATGTATCTAATGTCTGATTCACTATCTGCCGATCATTAAGAAAATAATTACCTTTAGCATCGATCGATAAAACCAATGGTTCCTCTTGTTGCTGTGTTGCTTTTACTGTCGATTCAGGCAAAGAAACCTTCAGCGTGGCATGGCGGTCAAATGTTGTAGATACCATAAAGAAGATTAACAGGAGGAACACCACGTCGATCAACGGCGTTAGATTAACCTCTACATTTTCCTCTTTATGACCAGGACGCAGGTTCATCAGTGTTCGCTTTGTGCTGCAGTTTCATCACTGTGCGTATGATGATTATGTAAAACATCAACCATTTTAATAGCTTCACGTTCCATGACCACGACGATACCGTCGACTTTACGGCGAAAATAACGGTAAAAGATCAAACTGATGATGGCAACGGTTAATCCCGCGGCTGTAGTAATCATCGCTTCTGAGATACCGCCAGCTAATGCACTGGGATTACCAACACCGTGTTTGGTGATAGCGGCAAACACACTGATCATGCCTATCACTGTACCCAATAGACCTAAGAGAGGTGAAATCGATGCGATGGTGCCCAGGGTATTTAAAAATCGCTCCATATCATGGACGACTTCACGCCCTCTTTCCTCGATAGATTCTTTGATCCGTTCACGGCTTTCATTACGATTGTGTAGACCAACACTTAAAATCGCACCCAGCGCAGATTCTTTACTTAAAGCTTCAATCTCCGTGTGTGTCATATGATCCTGTTTCACCGCGCTCCATGCCTTAGCAACAAGATGTTTTGGTAACACACGTTCACGGCGTAATGTCCAGAAACGCTCTGCGATGATAGAAATTGAAACGATAGAACACAAAATGATAGGCAGCATTAACCAGCCACCGGATTTCACTAATTCAAACACATCTCACCTTTGAAAAAGAAGATGCTAAACCAACCAAAAGCCAGCTTAACGCCCGTTGTTATTATTATATTAACTATCGGCTTTATCTTACTTTATTTCTTCTCAAGCCAATAGTGCCGATTTCGTTACATATTAATATCAGTTAATTATGTGATTCCAGTATTTACCTGTACTTTCTCTGTATTTCGTAACTTCGATAGCATTCTTATCAGTGAATTTGACAGTAATCGCTCCGCTTTCAGCCGTTTGTATTCTCGTACTGTTTGATGCGATATAGCGATCGATAACTTTTTTTCCCGGCAATTTATATCTGTTTTTATAACCTACTGAAAATAAAGAAAATTCCGGATTTACTGCATTAATAAAGGCCGTAGTCGATGAAGTATTACTGCCGTGATGCGGCACGATCAAAACATCAGATGCTAGTCCGCTGCTGTATTTTTCCAATAATTTTCGTTCAACTTTCTTTTCGATATCACCGGTAAACAACACTGAACCCTGGCTGGAGGAAACATGTAAAACACATGAGCGATCATTACGCTTAACGACCAAAGACTTTGATTCACCCTCTGCGGCTGGTGATAAAAACTCAAAATCAACACCATCCCACTGCCATTTAAATCCTTCTAAACAAATCTGTTTGTTGGCCGCCTGCAATTTTTCTATATCCTGACCCAGGACAGTCGTCGCTGAGTATTCATCGATGATTGCCTGCGCGCCTCCGATGTGGTCACTGTCCCCATGACTGATAATCAAATAGTCCAGTGATTTTATACCTCGAGAACGGAGGTATGGAATAACAACACTACGGCCCATATCCAGCCGGTCGCTAAATTTTGCACCAGCATCAAAAACAAATACATGGTTTTGTGTTTGCAATACTGCAGCTGAACCCTGGCCAACATCAAGCACAGTGACTTTATATTCCCCTGATTTTAAATCAGAGTCATTAAATGCAAACAACGGAATCATCAATACTGCGACAGGAAAGAGAAACAACCAATAAGTGACTTTTCGATGCTGATTTTCAAATTGTTTGATTGCAAAAAATATCAATAATATAGCCGCCGTGGCAGACAATAATGCAACCATACCAACTTCACCCTGGACCCACAGCGCATATGGCCGTATCGATAGATAGTTTAAAGTAGGCCACACAAAATCGATCATATCTGCCGCCAAGGTAAATAAGAGCTCAGCAATAGCAGGCAGAAAAAACACAAAAACTATCGCTGATAACACCACAGGTACCACTAAAAAACTGACATAGGGGATCAATAGAAAATTAGCGATCGGCGATATCAGCGATACTTGCTGAAACATGAACAACGATAACGGCAATAAAAAAATGCTGATTATTAATTGCAATCTGACCCACTGTTTTATCGTTGTAAGTACTTTTCCTGCGATAGAATCATCGTTAGTCTGTGGCTTTGACGAGCCTGTATTCAAGCTAATAAAAATGACAGCAACAGCGGCAAAAGAAAACCAGAAACCTACGGCTAAAACAGCTATCGGATCAATGATTAAAACAACGAATAAAGCAAAACCCAATGCGTCGATCGATCGGTGATTGTGACGAACCAGCATCATCACCGAGATAACAAACAACATGATGATGGCACGCTGAGTGGGAATAGATAACCCTGCAATTAATGCATACAACAGTGCGACAAACATGCCACCAACAAGAGCTACATGTTGCGCAGGAACGCGTTTCGTAATATGTGAGGGAATTAATCGTCGTATTACGACATAGGCAAATAAGGCAGCCAGGCCAATATGCAGGCCCGAAATAGCCATTAAATGACTGGTGCCCGTATTGATCAGTACCAGCCATTGTTCATTTGAAATAGAAGACTTGTCACCAATAGCCAGGGCTTTGACTAATGAAAATGAACCTGCTCCTGAAGTGCTATCGTTCTCTTTATCAGCTATTGAATCAATCAACTGACCAAGCCTTTGACGATGGCTATCGATATAACCTCGAAAACCATCGTTAAGTGTACTTTTATTATGCTGATTTAATTCAGACTTACGAACATACCCTGTCGCATCTATACCATGTTGAAACAGCCACGACTCATAATCAAAACCGGCCGGATTCATGAATCCATGCGGCGGTTTTAAACGTACTTCAAATTGCCATCTTTCAGAGCTGTTAATTCTCTGGCCATAGTACCAACTTAGCCTGATTTTTCGGGGAAACTTTGCAATAAGATCAGCTTGCGTATTATTTCTACCGGTGGATGATAAAACCTTGAAGCTTTCAACATAGAATGTAAAACGCTGAACATGTCCATTTACTACTGGTATATCCGACACAAAACCTGAAACGATCAGACTTTTGCCAATTAAATTTTTATCAAGCCGGTTAGATAGTTGCTGCTTCGCATACAAACTTGTATATAAAATACCTAATAATAACAATATTATAAGTAATATAGTTAAAGTTAATTCTTTATATAAAAACCGGTTTTTACACCACTTCTTACTGATGAAGAAAGCAGCAAATAACAAACAGATACTGATAGATATTATGATTAACGCAGAACGAGTCGGCAGGACACTGAGTTGCTGGACAAATATATCACCCAGTAAAAAAGCCAACGCATAGACGAACATCCCTGCTCTGTAATCCATTACAAATATTCCTGTTCCATAGCAAGACAACGCTTATCCATAGCGAAGTCATAAAAATCTAAAAATAAAAAGGTTATACTACGCATTTAACGCAATAAAACAACTTTAACGGCTTAACCTTCGCTGCACAATAATCATGCCACGCAAATTTTTCCAACGTTTTCTACCGCATCCACATAAAATAAAAGAAAACAAAGTACTTCAGATATTTGGCGACTGGTTACATGAGCCAAGCTTATGGCACCTAAGCCGTCGCTCTGTTGCTGGTGCATTTGCTGTTGGTCTATTCTTTGCCTGGATGCCAGTCCCCTTCCAGATGGCGTTAGCAGCGGGCGCTGCGATATTACTTGGCACTAATTTACCTCTATCTGTTGTACTGGTCTGGATAACAAACCCTTTAACGATTCCACCAATGTTTTATTTTGCGTATACCGTAGGCACGTGGATCGTGGGAGAGCCGGCAAGTGATTTCAATTTTGAACTAACAATGGACTGGCTATTTAATGAATTATCCGCCATCTGGAAACCTTTTCTGGTCGGTTGCTTTACGCTGGCAACCACTAGCAGCCTCATCGGCTACATAACCGTCGAGGGCATATGGCGCTATATGGTATTAAGCAAGCGCGCATCAAGTCCACATCTTAAGAAGTAAGCACTATGGTCTGGAAACCCCATGCTACGGTCGCGGCTATCATCGAACATGACAACAAATTTCTCATGGTCGAAGAACTGGTCAATAACGAAAGAGTATTCAACCAGCCAGCAGGCCATCTTGACCCGGATGAAAGCCTGATCGATGCGGTTATTCGTGAGACGCTCGAAGAGACAGCCTGGAACTTTGTTCCCGAAGCAATCACCGGCATCTATCTATGGAAACACCCCGATAACGGTGAAAGTTTCCTGCGGGTATCATTTTGCGGTTCTTGCCACGATCATAATCCCGAGAAAACACTTGATGACGGCATATTACAGGCCGTCTGGAAATCACGTGATGAACTCATCCAACAGCAGCCGCAATTACGCAGTCCAATGGTTATTAATTGTATTGATGACTATCTCGCCGGCAAACGTTTT
>DAOWFN010000021.1 GCA_030637945.1 Gammaproteobacteria bacterium | reverse complement strand
TACCCGACTGATGTCACCGGTCGTAATGGTTAATATGCTGGGTGATCTATGGTTGCCGAACTGGCCTGATATTTTTGCACAGAATAATATCAAGTTGCATCTTTATGGAAAAACGGAAGCGCGCAGCGGGCGGAAGATGGGGCACTTTAATGTTTTGGCGGAAGATATCGAATCTGCATTGAAGACAGCTGAAAAGGTTTTTGACGCCCTCAATGCAAAGTGAAAAATATAAAGCTTAAAACGAAGAGTTTTTGCTCTTAATTTTTCACTTTTCATTATTTATTGGCCGCTTACCTGCGCCGATTCCGATTATCTCTACCACGATTCTGATTACGATTCCCACCCCCACGGTTACCCCCAGGACGAGGCCGCCGTTCCATCTTTATCGGCGGTTTTGGTTCGGTCAGTAAATCACTGCTTACTGTTTCTCTGCCAATTTTCTGATCGATGTATTCTTCGATATCCATGATGTAGTGCGCGTAATCTTCACAGGCAAAACTGATGGCGAAGCCACTAGCGCCTGCGCGAGCGGTACGACCGATACGATGTACATAGTCTTCACCGGATTGCGGTAGATCGAAATTAAAGACGTGACTGACTTCTGGTATATGTAAACCACGCGCGGCGACATCTGTAGCTACCAGCGTCGAAAACTCGCCGTTCTGGAATTTTTTTAGCAGGACTTCTCTTTTTTTCTGAGGAACGTCACCTGACAGTAACGCAGACTTATATCCATTTCCTTCTAGCCAGGCATATACTTTGTCAGCAACACGTTTGGTATTGATAAAGACAATGCTTCGTGTCGGTTTGAGTTTCTTCATCAAACCGAGTAACAGAGGGATTTTTTCTTCATTAGCGGGGTAATAGATCGACTGTTCAATTTTGTCTGCTGTTTTTGTTTCAGCCTGAATGCGTATTTCTGCAGGATCATTCATATGTACATAGGCGAGTTCACCGATGCGATGCGACAGGGTGGCAGAAAATAACATGCTTAGGCGCTTATCCGGCACAGGACATCTATTTAACAGGTATCGCATATCATCGATGAAACCAAGATCAAACATCCTGTCAGCTTCATCGAGTATGACGACGTCGCAAGTTTTCAGGTTAAATACTTTTTGTTTAAAGAAATCGATAGTGCGGCCGGGAGTGCCGATAAGGATATCAACACCTGCTAGCAGGATATTGCGTTGTTTATCGTAATCAGTGCCGCCGTATGCTAATCCAAATTTTAAGCCTGTGTATTTGCCGATGAGTAGTGCGTCTTTATGTATCTGTATAGCAAGCTCACGCGTAGGTGCAAGTATCATCGCACGTGGCTGATTCTTTTGATGTTTTTCGTGCGCGGGATTCGTTAGTAGATGGTTTATGCAGGCAACCATGAATGCCGCCGTTTTACCTGTGCCTGTCTGTGCTTCGCCGGCAACATCTTTACCCGTTAATGCGATGGGGATGCTCTGTTCCTGAATAGGCGTGCAAAATTCAAAACCTGCTTCATCCAGGCCCTTGATTAATTCAGGACGGATGTCAAAATCTTTAAACCGCGTTTCTGTAAGATGATTCATGGAGGCGTAGCTTACAGTAAATTGTAAGGAACGTCCTTAAGGAAGCTCCGATCAAGTCCAATTGTTTCAGACTTGTTAAAATGCGCCTGCATTTTTCCTGCGCCCGCTTTATTCAACCTGGGTAATTAACTTAATCAGAGATTTCTTAAAGGGGGTGTACAAATCAAAAAAATAGTCTAAAATATGGGCATCATTATCTTGATATCTATTGATTTCGAAACAGATAGCTAAAAAATCATAATAAATTCTTTCATCGCAGGCGCGATAATTTTAAAACACTAAACAAATTAAATGAGGTTTCACGTTGAGCGGCGATATTGTTTACGTAACAGATGATTCTTTCGAGCAAGATGTACTACAGTCTGAAATTCCAGTTCTAGTCGATTACTGGGCTGAGTGGTGTGGCCCTTGTAAGATGATTGCCCCGATCCTCGAAGAAATTGTTAATGATTATGCGGGTAAATTAAAAATTGCAAAGCTGAACATTGATGAAAATTCGGCAACACCGCCCAAATACGGTATACGTGGTATCCCTACATTAATGATTTTCAAAGAAGGTGACGTAGAAGCAACAAAAGTGGGTGCTTTATCGAAGTCACAATTGACCGCATTTATTGATAGTGTAATTTAATCTTGCATAATCAACTTACGTCACATGTTTAAGCGCGTAAAAAAATATTAGTTACTTAAAAAGTAACGGATGTTAAAAAATAGTAATAATAAATAAACCAGTCAAAAGGGTGTAACTGTCTGTGCGCCTTATCTTAAATACAATAACAGACATCAATGATTAAATTCTAAATCCCAACTCAAAAAAATACCTTCCAATTATGAATCTCTCTGAATTAAAACTAAAACCTGTTGCTGAGCTACAAGAGCTTGCATCCTCAATGAAATTAGAACATGTTGCCCGCTCGAAAAAGCAGGACATTATTTTTGCCATACTGAAAGCGCATGCTAAAGGTGGTGAAGATATTTTTGGTGAAGGTGTATTGGAGATTCTTCAGGATGGGTTTGGTTTCTTGCGTTCGGCGGAAGGTTCGTATTTAGCGGGTCCAGACGATATCTATGTATCACCTAGTCAGATCCGACGTTTTAATATGCGTACGGGCGATACCATCACTGGAAAAATTCGTCCGCCGAAAGACAGTGAACGTTATTTTGCCATGCTTAAAGTGGATCAGATAAATTATGATTCCCCTGAAAATACGCGTAACAAAATCGCCTTTGAAAACTTAACGCCCTTGCATCCCAATGAGCGTCTGGTAATGGAACGTGGTAACGGCAGTACTGAAGATATTACTGCACGTATTATTGATCTGATGTCACCGATTGGCAAGGGCCAGCGTGGGTTGATCGTATCGCCGCCAAAAGCAGGCAAGACCATGATGTTAAATCATATCGCGCAATCTATTGCAGCGAATTGCCCGGACTGTTATCTCATCGTATTGTTAATTGATGAGCGTCCGGAAGAAGTAACGGAGATGGAGCGTAGTGTCCGTGGCGAGGTTGTTTCGTCTACATTTGATGAGCCGGCAAGCCGTCATGTACAAGTTGCAGAAATGGTTATAGAAAAAGCCAAACGTCTGGCGGAACATAAAAAAGACGTGGTTATTTTATTAGATTCTATCACTCGTTTAGCCCGTGCTTATAATACCGTGATCCCATCATCAGGTAAGGTGTTAACCGGTGGTGTTGATGCTCACGCATTGCATCGTCCAAAACGTTTCTTTGGTGCTGCGCGTAATATAGAAGAAGGCGGCAGTATCACTATTCTGGCGACTGCACTGGTAGACACCGGTTCAAAGATGGATGAAGTGATCTACGAAGAATTTAAAGGTACCGGTAACATGGAGATTCATCTGGATCGCCGTATTACCGAAAAACGCATCTTCCCTGCGATCAACATCAACCGTTCAGGTACACGTCGTGAAGAGTTACTCACCAAACCGGATGAGTTGCAGAAGATGTGGATACTGCGTCGTCTGTTGCAGCCTATGGATGAGATCGGTGCTATCGAGTTTCTCATGGGTAAACTGCAGGCAACAAAAACCAATGATGAGTTTTTTGATTCGATGAAAGGGTAGAATAAAGCAGTGAATAGTTAACAGTTAACAGTGAACAGTTAAAAGCGTAAAAACGCTTTGGTTTATGGAGTGATTGTTTTTAAAATTCACTATTCACTATTCACTATTCACTATTCACTATTCACTATTCACTATTCACTGGTCTCTCTAGCAATCGCGCGATGACCAATATCTGTCCGGTAGTAAACGTTGTTCCAGCTGATTTTATCGACTACCTGATAAGCGAGATCTTGCGCCTCGATTA
>DAOWFN010000152.1 GCA_030637945.1 Gammaproteobacteria bacterium | reverse complement strand
GAACCTTCGACCTGCCGATTATGAGTTCGTTTAAGACAAGCTTAACTGCCGTTGCTCTAACTAAACATCTCTTAGGTATTCTTATAAATAGGAATACTTATGAAGCTACTATTGAAAAACTCCCCAACGCATCATGCAAGTGAGATAACGAAGCTGTGTGTTAAATTGCCCTCAAATATGATCTAGCATTTGCACTGAACATTGACCCTTGTTGAGGTGACTCTGGTTAATGTTATCAGATCAATAGAGGGCTCTTGATGGGTCAATGGCTAATGCAAATATTAGCTGCTTTTGGCTCATTTTTCGGTGCAATTTAACATTTAATGATATGACACAGATTTATGAACACTCCCTAATTCTCGTTCGTCACCGACTCCCTTTAATTTCTTTTATTACTTAAATGACAACATCCTTTCTAATGGTTGTATGGCTTTGATTCGAATGTCTTCGTCAATAACAATTTCATTTTTCATTTGCTCTAAAGTATCGGCTAAATTGCGTAAGCTATTCATTGCCATCCAGGGGCAGTGAGCACAGCTCTCACAAGTTGCGCCAACACCTGCGGTTGGAGCTTCGATTAATTGCTTATCTCCTGCCATACTTTTCATCTTATGAAAGATGCCATTGTCAGTCGCAACAATAAATTGTTTATTGGGCAGTTCAGTAACGGCCTTGATAAGGCGTGTTGTAGAACCAACAACATCTGCCTGCGCGATGACGTCCTCGGGCGATTCTGGATGTACGAGTACAGCCGCTTGTGGGTTGTGTTTTTTTAAGTTTTCTAATGCATCCGCTTTAAAGGCTTCATGAACAACACAGGCCCCATCCCAAATCAGCATGTCTGCACCAGTTTGCTGTTCTATATAGCGACCTAAATGTTTATCTGGAGCCCATAATATTTTTTCGCCTTGCGCATGCAGGTGCGTAACAATGGCTACAGCATTACTTGATGTTACAACCCAGTCTGCTCGAGCTTTTACTGCTGCGCTGGTGTTGGCATAAACAACAACTGTTCGATCTGGGTGTTGATCACAATAGGCGCTGAATTTATCAATGGGTGCACTAATATCTAATGAGCATTCTGCCTCAAGCGTGGGCATAATGACTGTCTTTTCCGGGTTAAGGATTTTTGCGGTCTCTCCCATGAAACGCACACCGGCGACAACTAATGTACTGGCTGGATGTTGACTGCCAAAACGGGCCATTTCAAGTGAATCGGCAACCGTGCCACCGGTCTCTTCAGCTAATATCTGAATTTCGCCATCAACATAATAATGCGCAACCAGTACGGCATCCTGCTCTTTCAGTAAGCGTTTAATTTTCTCACTGAGCGCAGCCTTTTCTTTCACAGAATAAGTCGGTGCGTCTATACTACCGGGAGCTAATAACTCGGCTGTCGACTGAACTGGAATTGTCTTTACGTTATTCATGACTCGCTTCCCGAACTTGGTGGTTCTTACTGACTAATATAATAGCCTTTTGTTTTGCAGCACCAATTGTGGCGGTTGCATCTGTATTAAATGATTTACGGGGACAATATACTTATTGTTAGAAATTGGGGATTAAAATCAGAAAAACAATCGTGCCATAGAGTAATTATTTCTGTAAATTTGCACTGAAAAATGATCCAATTATAGCTAATTATTGCATTAGCTATTGACCCACCCAGAGCAGACTAATGGTTTGATAACATTGATTAAATCTATCTCAGGAAGGGTCAATGATCAGTGCAAATTCCGGGTCATTTTTCGGTGCAATTTAACAGTGCCTGAATCTTCGACCCGCCGACTAATAGTCTATGAATCCGTGCATGAGGGATTTTATAAATGTATGTTTTGAAAGGAAATAAAATTTGACCCATGAGAATTTATACCTTCGACCCGCCGACTTATAGTCAATGGGGTCGCGCATAGAAGTCACGTAAGCGGATGATTTAAATGAAAAAAGATGATGGCTTGGAAGGACTCTAACCTTCGACCTGCCGATTATGAGACCCGGTTAGCGAGTCTTGAGCCCCGCGTAAACTGCACTGTGTAGGTGACTGAGGCGTGAGCCTATACCAGTTTCCTTACCACTTGTGCGTTCGAGATGTGTTTTTACACAAGTTCATTTTGGTAATTCTGTTCAATAGTTACAAATAGCCTTCAATCCTTCCAGTTGATAGGGTGCAATTAGGAATCAGAATGAGCTATTCTTCATGAGTAGTTGCCGACTTTGAGAAGCACCTGCTGATTTTTTTTAAGAATAATTAAAAAGAAATAAAGATAAGGTACAGAAATTTTATACAGAAAAGTAATTCATGGTTAAGAAATCTAAAGTAGCAATAAACAATGGAGCGTTGAAGTTACGTCGTTTAGGTATTGATACGTATCGTGAAAATGTTGTCTATCTTCATCGAGAGTGTGAAGTTTATCGGACTGAAGGTTTTCAGGCACTTTCCAAGGTGAAAATCTGTGCAGATAGCAGGCATATCCTTGCGGTATTAAATGTCGTCGATGATGACAGTATAGTTGCTCCTGGTGAATTGGGATTATCTGAAGAAGCCTACGTTAAATTAGGCTTAAGTGAAGGCCGACTGGTTAACATTGAGCACGCCGAACCACCTGAATCGATGAATGCCGTGCGACGTAAGATTGCTGGTGAACGACTCACTCAAGAAGACTTTCGCCATATCATCGGTGATATTACTGATAAGCGTTATTCCAAAACAGAGATATCTGCATTCCTCGTAGCATCTGGGCAAACGGATATGGACCGCGATGAAGTTCTTTTTTTAACAAGGGCCATGCTGGAATCCGGGGAGCAACTGGACTGGAACGAATCGCTGGTAGCGGATAAGCACTGTATCGGCGGGGTTCCCGGTAACCGTACCTCGATGCTCGTCGTACCCATCGTGGCTGCGCATGGAATGTTAATTCCCAAGACATCAAGCCGGGCGATCACTTCACCGGCTGGTACTGCCGATACCATGGAGGTTCTGGCAAATGTCGAGCTAGATATCAAAAAACTCCATGATATCGTGCGTAAGCATCGGGCGTGTCTGGCATGGGGCGGGACGGCTGAGCTGTCGCCTGCCGATGACATCATGATCGCCGTGGAGCGACCGCTTGGCATCGATTCTCTCGGGCAGATGGTGGCCTCTATCCTGTCGAAAAAACTTTCAGCCGGTTCGACGCACCTGGTTATCGATATTCCCGTGGGCGCTACCGCAAAAGTTCGATTTATGCGACAGGCTCAGCGCTTACGTAAATTATTTGAGTTTGTTGGTGATCAGCTCGGCATTCATCTGGAAGTAATCATTACAGATGGACGGCAGCCTGTCGGTTCTGGAATAGGACCGGTCCTGGAAGCGCGTGATGTGATGCAGGTGCTGCAGAACTCGCCTGAAGCACCGTCTGATCTAAGACAGAAATCATTACGCCTCGCAGGGCGAGTATTAGAGTTCGACCCGGATGTACGAGGTGGAAAAGGGTTTGAGATAGCCCGAGACATACTCGATTCTGGTCGAGCACTGGAGATGATGAATACTATTATTGAAGCTCAGGGTGTACAGTGTGAAAGCTTTGAGCTTGGGCAGTTGACGCATGAAGTGCTCTCGCCGGCAGATGGTGTTGTGATCAATATCGATAATCTACATATCGCACAAATCGCTCGTTTCGCCGGCGCCCCTATGGATAAAGGTGCAGGGGTGGATCTGTTTAAAAAACTAGGTGATAAGGTTAACAAGGGCGAGCTGCTTTATCGTATTCATGCGGTGTTTCCTTCCGATTTTAGTTTTTCACTCGCTTTATGCGAGCGCGACAGTGGTTACCTGATCGGTAATGAAGATCAGATACCCAGGGCTTTTGTGGAGTTTTGATGTTGGAAGACATGATGGTTCTGGGTTTTGATGATTATGAGGTGCAGTCACGTAAGCTGGCAGATGTACTGGAGATGCCATGCTGCATGATACAACTACACCGTTTTCCTGATGGTGAGAATAAACTGACACTACCTGTCAGACTTCCAGAGCATGTTGTAATTTGCCGTAGTCTGGATAATCCGAATGAGAAATTACTGGAATTATTGCTTGCTGCAAAAACAGCGCGTGAACTAGGTGCAAAGATGCTTACCCTGGTTGCGCCTTATCTCTGTTATATGCGACAGGACAAAGCTTTCAACGAAGGAGAGGCTGTTAGTCAATCTATAGTCGGAAAATTTCTTGCGGATTTGTTCGATAATGTTATTACCGTAGATCCACATCTGCATCGTATCCAGCACCTGGAGCAAGCTATACCAAATAAAAATGCAGTGAGTTTGACGGCCACTACAATGATGGCAGGATTTTTACGTGAGCAGTGTAAGGACCCAATATTGCTTGGTCCAGACAGTGAAGCGGAGCAATGGGTAAGTGCTGTTGCAAAACCAAATCAATGGACCTATGGAGTATGTGAAAAAATACGCACAGGAGACCGGGAAGTCGAGATTATCTTGCCAGATATAAATTTGCATGGGCGTTCTGTGGTATTGGTTGATGATGTTGCGAGCAGCGGACGAACCTTGTCAGTAGCTATTAAGAAATGTTTATCAAAAAAAGCAAATCATGTAGATGTACTAGTTACGCACGCATTGTTCGCGAATGACGCTAAAGAGTGCATGGTACATGCAGGTGTGCGTAACATATGGAGCACAGACAGTGTTAGCCATGAAAGCAACATTATTCCATTGAATTTGTTACTTAGAGATGCAGTTTTAAATCTGGTGTGATTTTTTTTGATGTAGAAGGTGTGCACAAGTAGTGAGTTAGGGCAAACGTCTTTGTTTATAAGGCTGTACCCCGTCAGCACCAGCTGGACATAATCACCTGATTGCATAAGAGACGGTTTTAGTTCATCGTTAACCCTTAAGAGGAAAATGATGATGACAAAGAAAAACCGTGCAGAAAAAAACGGACGAGACATTCGTCGAGCAACACGGCGTCATTAATCTTCGATCCGCCGACTGATAGTCAGTGGGTCCGCACATAGAAGTCATGTAAGCAGATGATTTCAAAGGAAATAAATGGTGGGCCTGGAAGGACTTGAACCTTCGACCTGCCGATTATGAGTTCGTTTAAGACAAGCTTAACTGCCGTTGCTCTAACTAAACATCTCTTAGGTATTCTTATAAATAGGAATACTTATGAAGCTACTATTGAAAAACTCCCCAACGCATCATGCAAGT